>NZ_JCAMRX010000011.1:0-74865 GCF_059821285.1 Spirulina sp. LEGE 11439 | reverse complement strand
GAAAAAGCAGAACCTCTCTATTTACAAGCTCTTGAACTGTGGCAAAAACTCCTCGGAGAAGAACATCCCGATGTCGCCACTTCTCTCAATAATTTGGCATTACTCTACGGTTTTCAAGGGAGATATGAAAAAGCAGAATCTCTCTCTTTACAAGCGCTTGAACTGAGAAAAAAACTTCTCGGAGAAGAACATCCCGATGTCGCCAATTCTCTCAATAATTTGGCTAGACTCTACGGTTCTCAAGGGAGATATGAAGAAGCAGAACCTCTCTATTTACAAGCACTAGAAATTCTCGTGAGTCGCTTAGGATTTGAACATCCGAATAGTCAAACCGTAATACAAAATTTTGGAAATTGTTTGCAAGGCGCAGTTACAGCAGGACAAAGAGATAAACTCAGCAACCATCCCATTACTCAACAACTCCTCGCACAGATCGACGCAGAGAATGAGGAAGAATAAGAGAAAATGCAATCTCGTGGGTGAAAAAACTGATATTCTAAAACAGAATCAATCAAGTGGTGTAGGTTGGGTTTCGTCTCTCAACCCAACCATCTCAACGTTTGAGTTGGGTTACGCTGTCGCTAACCCAACCTACGATATTAAAGTTAATTTTTTGGATTTGATATAAATTTCGTATCGAGACATAACCGTTTTAATGGGAATGACATTCCGATTTAACTCTCCTTTTTTCTTTTAGCATATCCAACTTAATTTTATGAATTAATTCCATAATCTTTTCTTTGGAGTCATAACCATTTGCTAGAGCAATTTGTCGTAGAACTTCAAATTCATCGGGTTCATGTTCCGCGACAACGATCGCATCAACTTCTCCATCTTTAACTTCTGAGGGAATCGTTAGATTAATCTGTCCATTTTTAACAATTCCCTTAGTTTGGATAATTCTCATAATATTTTGGAGGAGTGTTGTTTGAGTCTCCGGTAGAGATAGTATAACAGATGATACTGTTGCTGCGATCGCCTTTCATGTTAAACTAAAACCACAGGAAATGCGATCGCATATCTTAATTTAAGCATAAGGAACGATATGGCAACAATTTTGGATTCAGAAGCGACCTTGAAAACGCTTACCAAAACCATTCAATCTCTAAGCATTGAAGAAAAATATCAACTATTAGAAATTATAGAACAGCAAATTTTTGCAGCAGAAGAAGAGAATTACAAAGACGATCGCGAAACGCTTGACGAAGTTGAAGCCATTCAAAATGAATATAAAGCAGGAGAATATACTACCTTTGACGAATATCTCAAAAATCGCACTCAAGCAAAAGTATGAGTTATACGGTAATTATTTCAAAATCCGTACAAAAGCAGATCGATCGACTTCCCGATACTATTATCGAACGAATTGCTAAAAAAATTCAGCAACTTACAGAAGAACCTCGTCTAGATGGTGTGATTAAATTAAAAGGATATGACAATCAGTATCGCGTTCGCATAGGAGATTATCGCATACGATACATAATTGATGATGCAAATCTTATGGTTTTTCTTCTACAATGCAAGCACCGCAAAGAAGTTTATAAAAAATAGCTCTTATTTTGCGATCGCCTTTCATATTAAACTTAAGAGACTACAGACTATTTTCCTCTTCATTTGGCCAAGCGATCGTATTTAATTCTGCTTCTAATGCCTCCACAGTCGGCAAACTTCCTTGCAATTCTTGCGGTAATTCTGTTTTAATTCGATAAGTTGAAACGCCGATCGGTTGCTGTATATCTCGCAAAGAATATTCTACAATTGTCTTATTCTGAGACTTACACAAAATGATACCAATCGTCGGGCGATCGTCCTTATGTCTTAGCAGATCGTCCACTGCAGCGACATAAAAATTCATCTTCCCCGAATATTCGGGTTTGAATGCTCCCATTTTCAGATCGATAACAACAAAACAACGCAATTGAAGATGATAAAATAATAAATCGAGATAAAAATTGTCCCCACCAACTTCCAAATTATACTGACTTCCAACAAAAGCAAAACCCACACCCAACTCTAATAAAAATTCTCGTAAATGTTGTAATAGGCCTCGTTCTAAATCTCGTTCTCTCGCCTCTCGATCCAAACTCAAAAAATCAAAATGATAAGGATCTTTCAATATTTGCTGTGCTAAATCTGATTGAGGTTGGGGCAAAGTTCGCTCAAAATTAGTAATTGCCTTACTTTGGCGATGATACAATTCGCTTTCTATCTGATGAACTAAAACATTTCGACTCCATCCTTGTTCAATCGTTTGTTTGATGTACCACAAACGTTCGTCAGGTGATTTTACCTTGTCCAAAAGAACGCAATTATGAAACCAAGGAATTTGTGCAGCAAGTTGCTGCACAATTGCTTCATCGGGATAAGTTTCGGCAAACTTCCGCATATATTTAAGATTGCGAATTGAAAATCCTTTGATGTCAGGAAATGCGTTTCGCAAATCTTGAGATAATTTTTGAATGACTTTACTTCCCCAACCTCGTTCTTTTTGTCGCGTTAAAATCTCGCCCCCAATTTGCCAGTACAATAACACAAGCTCGCGGTTAACGGCCAGCGCTGCTTGTAACTGTACCAGACGAATTTTCGCCTTTAGTGCCTCTAAAAAGTCTCCATACCCTGAAACTAAATCTTGTTCCATCTTGGCAATTATCCTTTTAATTGATTGCGATCGCTTCTCAATCTTTAGGATACAATACAAGTAAACTTATCTTCAAAAAAACAATGGTCGCCCTTTCTAACACCTCTCTCATGTCTCCCCAAGAATATTTAGACTGGGAAGAAAGACAACTCGTTAAACATGAATACATGAATGGCGAAGTTTTTGCAATGGCGGGAGGAACATTACCTCATAATGAAATTGCGTTAAACTTAGCCACTACTCTCAAAAATCATCTGCGAGGCAAGCAATGTAAAGTTTACATGGCAGATGCTAAAATAGGCATTTCGCAACAGGGTCCCTTTTATTATCCCGATGTCATAGTAACGTGCGATCGCCGCGACAGACAAGAACAAAAAGTCGTTTATCATCCCTATTTTATTGCAGAAGTTCTATCTCCGAGTACAGAAGGAAAAGATCGAGGGATTAAATTTCGCAACTATCGTCGTATCGATACTTTCAGAGAATATGCGCTCATCAGTGCAGAAACGATGATAGTAGAAATCTATCGGCTAAACGAACAAGAAAAATGGGAACTCACAACCTATTCCTCGGAAGAAAACGGGCATTCTCCAGACGAGATAGATATTCATTTAACCACAGTCGATTTACATTTTCCTTTAACTTTGTTATACGAAGATGTTACTCTTCCAGAACCAGAAGAAAGTAGCGATCGCGACTAACTTTCCTCTAGAAATTGTTTTTTACGAACAGTTCAGAAAAAGTCAAAAAATGCGAAAATTATCTTGCTAATGTTAAGGAGTAGAGATCGTGAACCAATGGAAATTTTTTGTCGATCGCGGCGGTACTTTTACCGATATCGTGGCAATTTCTCCCGATCGCAAAATCATCATTCATAAGCTACTCTCAGAAAACCCAGAACATTACCAAGATGCCGTAATTCAAGGCATTCGAGAGGTTTTAAAACTTCCGCCTCACTCTCCTATTCCTGCCGAACAAATCGAAACCATTAAAATCGGAACGACGGTGGCAACAAATGCACTACTAGAACGAAAAGGCGATCGCGTTGTTCTTGCTATTACCCAAGGATTTCGAGATGCGTTAAAAATTGCCTATCAAAACCGTCCTGATATATTTGCTCGCGAGATTATTCTCCCAGAAATGCTCTATGAAAAAGTTATTGAAGTTGAAGAGCGTTATACATCACGAGGAGAAGAAATAACACCGCTCAATCTAGCAAAAACTCGCCAAGATTTACAAGCAGCTTATGACACTGGAATTCGCAGTTGTGCCATTGTTTTAATACATGCTTATCGTTATCCTCAACATGAAACAGAAATTGCCACAATTGCCAAAGAGATTGGTTTTATACAAATTTCTGTTTCCCACCAAGTGAGCAATTTAATTAAATTAGTCAGTCGCGGCGATACCACCGTTATTGATGCGTATTTATCTCCTATTTTACGGCGCTATGTCGAACAAATCGATCGCTATTTATCCCATCATACGACCTCTCCAAAATTGATGTTTATGCAGTCCAATGGCGGACTAACAAACGCTCGTGTATTTAAAGGTAAAGATAGCATTCTTTCGGGACCGGCGGGAGGTGTTGTCGGAGCAGTCAAAACTTGTCAAATAGCAGGTTTTCCCAAAATTATCGGCTTTGATATGGGGGGAACTTCTACTGATGTCACGCATTATGCAGGAGAATACGAACGCACCTTTGCAACAGAAATTGCGGGAGTGCGTTTAAGAACGCCAATGATGTCTATTCATACTGTTGCGGCGGGAGGCGGTTCTATTCTTCAGTTTGATGGAGCAAGATATCGCGTTGGTCCTGAATCTGCGGGAGCAAATCCCGGACCGGCTGCCTATGGAAAAGGAGGTCCTTTAACGGTAACAGATTGTAATATTATGGTTGGGAAATTACAGCCAGAATTTTTCCCTAAAGTTTTCGGAGAGAAGGCAAACTTACCCTTAAATTCTAACATTGTTCGTGAAAAATTTCTACAACTTACGCGAAAAATTGATGATGGGAGAACCTTCGAACAAGTCGCTTCTGGATTTCTGGCGATCGCGATCGAAAAAATGGCTAATGCTATTAAGAAAATTTCTCTACAACGAGGCTATGATGTCTCGGAATATACTTTATGTTGTTTTGGGGGGGCTGGAGGTCAGCACGCTTGTTTAATTGCCGATGCGTTGGGAATTAAACAAATTTTTATTCATCCTTATGCCGGAGTTTTATCTGCTTATGGCATCGGTTTGGCAGAAGTGAGAATCTTGCGAGAAAAATCTCTTGAGGCAAAATTAGAATTGCCATTACTGCCAGAATTGAATCATCATTTAGCACAACTCATTGCTCAATGTCAAGAGGAGTTAAAAGCCCAAGATTCCCAATATCTCGAAGATGTAAAAATCAAACAAAAGGTGCATTTAAAATATGAGGGAACGGATTCAGCATTAATGGTAAAATTTGATGCTATTGCCAACATGGAACAAGAATTTGCAACATTATATCGACAGCGTTATGGATTCCTCATGGCAGAGAAAAATTTGATCGTAGAAGCAATTTCGGTTGAGTTAATTTGTCCGACGCATACCCCTGAAGAACCAATTATGCAAAGAATGAATCGCGAACCTCCTCAACCCGAAGCGATCGCTAAAACTTATATGAATAACACATGGCACGATACGCCTATATTTAAACGAGAAAAACTACAGCCGGGAGATATTATTAATAGTCCAGCGTTAATTATTGAAGCAACGGGAACGAATGTTATCGAATTAGGTTGGCAAGCACAAATTAGCGATCGCAATGGTTTGATTTTACAGTCACCAGTCACCAGTCACCAGTCACCAGTGAAGAAGCAAGAAACACATCTTCAGTTAGCACGAGATTTATCAAAACCCGATTCAATTTTATTAGAAATTTTCAATAATTTGTTCCGTTCCATTGCCGAACAAATGGGAACAATACTGCAAAATACCAGCTATTCAGTAAATATTAAAGAACGATTAGACTTTTCTTGTGCCATCTTCGATCGCCAAGGAGACTTAGTTGCCAATGCGCCTCATATTCCCGTTCATTTAGGGTCAATGAGTGAAAGCATTCATAGTTTAATTGCCGCCAAAGCAAATAAGATTAAACAAGGCGATGTTTATCTTTCTAATAATCCTTATAATGGCGGGACTCATCTTCCTGATATCACTGTTGTTACACCAGTTTTTGTCGATACTTCTACGCATCCTTTGTTTTATGTCGCCTCGAGAGGACATCATGCAGATATCGGCGGTATTACTCCCGGTTCAATGCCTCCAGACAGCAAAACAATTGCAGAAGAAGGTATATTAATTGACAACTTTTTGTTAGTTGAAAACGGGAAGTTTCGCGAAAAAGAATTATCAGTGATTTTAACTGCTGGGGTCTACCCGGTTCGCAATCTCGTACAAAATATAGCCGATTTACAAGCACAAATTGCCGCCAACACTAAAGGAGTACAAGAATTAAAACAAATGATTCGGCATTATGGCTTAGAAACCGTTCGTGCTTATATGGGTCACGTTCAAGATAATGCCGAAGAATCCGTGCGAAAAGTTATTACTGTTCTCAAAGATGGTTGTTTTACTTGTAAATTAGACACGGGAGAAAAAATCAGTGCGAATATCTCAATTAATCGTCAGAATCGCAGTGCTAAGATTGATTTTACTGGAACATCTCCTCAATTAAACAATAATTTTAATGCTCCGATCGCTATTTGTAAAGCTGCTGTTTTATATGTGTTTCGCAGTTTGGTCGATGACGATATTCCCTTAAATTCCGGCTGTTTGAAGCCGTTAGAGATTATTGTTCCCGAAGGATGTTTATTAAATCCTCATTATCCGGCGGCTGTCGTGGCAGGAAATGTGGAAACGTCTCAATTGATTGTCGATTGTTTGTATGGAGCCTTGAATGCGATCGCAGGTTCTCAAGGAACGATGAATAATTTTACTTTTGGTAATAAAAAATATCAATATTATGAAACGATTTGCGGCGGATCCGGTGCAGGCAAAACCTTCAATGGGACGGACGCAGTTCACACCAATATGACCAATTCCCGATTGACGGATCCAGAGGTCTTGGAATTGCGATTTCCAGTCCTTTTAGAAAGTTTTCGCATTCGTCCTCATAGTGGTGGAAAGGGACGCTATTCTGGCGGAAATGGAGTCATTCGCCGAATTCGCTTTCTAGAATCAATGACAGCAGGAATTTTATCCGGTCGTCGGGTTATTTCTCCCTTTGGTTTACAAGGAGGCAATGCAGGTGCAACGGGACACAATTGGGTTGAAAGAAGTGATGGAACTATTGAAGAATTAGATGGAACTGCTGTTGTTGAAATGCACCCTTTCGATACATTAATTATCGAAACCCCCGGAGGAGGAGGGTATGGACAGTGAACAGTTATCAGTTATCAGTTATCAGTGAATAATCAACAATTATTATTCCACTAAATAGATTGACAAAAAAAGAATAATGTGTATTGAGGAAAAATGAGAATAGAAAGTTTACTGCCTTCATTGTTTATATTATCATTGAAAGAGAATTTTTTGTATTTTAGGGTTACATAGATTTTATGAGAAACCAAAGAAAAAATCTCTTACAAGTATTGGGATTGAGCATATTTTTGTGGGTAGGGATTCCTCAAATCACACTAGCAGAAGAGGTTGATATTACCTTAATACAAATGAATGATGTTTACGAAATAGAACCCGTCGAACAAGGAAAGAGTGGGGGACTCGCTAGAGTTGCAGCATTGCGCCAGCAGTTATTGCGTCAGAACGAAAATACTTATACTATTTTGGCTGGAGATTTATTCAGTCCTTCTGCATTAGGAACTGCTAAAGTAGACGGCGATCGCTTAGCTGGAAAACAAGTCGTTGCCGTTATGAATGCTTTGGGATTGAATTATGCAACCTTTGGCAATCACGAATTTGACGTTAACAAAGCGCAATTTTTAGCGCGGTTGCAGGAATCTCAATTTCAATGGTTGTCCAGTAACGTAACTGATGCAAATGGTAATGCTTTTCCAAACGTTCCCGAAAATATTATTTTAGAAATTGAAGGCGATCGCGGTGCAAAAGTACGCATTGGCTTGATTGGTGTCACTCTCGATAGTAATCCCAAAGATTATGTACAATATAGCGATCCGATTGAAGAAGCGCAAAAACAAGTCAAATCCCTTGAAGGAAAAGTTGATATTCTGATTGCCATTACTCATTTATCCATAGAAGGCGATCGCCAACTCGCACAAGAAATTCCTCAACTCGATTTGATTTTAGGAGGACACGAACACGAAAATATACAACAGTGGCGTTTTGTGATTAATCCTTGGAAATCAAGTCAGTGTCAAGAAAATTTAACCCCGATTTTTAAGGCTGATGCGAATGCCAGAACCGTATACATTCATGAATTGAGTTACGATACCGAGACTCGCTGTTTAAAGTTAACATCTCGCCTACAACCTATTGTTGAAGGAATGCCAGAAGATGCAGCAACAAAAACAATTGTTGACGAATGGGTCGAACGAGGTTTTGATGCTTTTCGGAACGATGGATTTGAACCGCGAGAAGAGGTTGCACAGCTTGATGAATCTTTGGATGGCTTAGAATCTAGCGTCCGCAATCACCCCACAAATTTAACTAAATTAATTGCCCGTTCTTTATTACGAGAAGTTGAAGGAGCAGAGCTTTCTCTTTATAATAGTGGTTCAATTCGCATTGACGATTATCTTCCCCCGGGTACAATATCTCAATACGATATCATTCGGATTATGCCCTTTGGTGGTAAAATTGTTACTGTAGACATCCAAGGAGATTTCTTACAGCGAATATTAGACCAAGGTGAACAAAATAAAGGAACAGGAGGATATTTACAAACTGAAAATGTTACTGGAGAAAAAGGAAATTGGTTGATTCAAGAACAACCTTTAAATCCCGATCGCACTTATCGGGTTGCAGTTAATGATTTTTTACTGACGGGACGAGAACAAAATTTAGAATTTTTTACTCGCGATGCTGCGGAAGTCATGGTTATTTCTGAACCAAAAGATGAAGAAGATATGCGTTTCGCTTTAATCAAGTTATTACAAGAGGAGTCTGGTCAATAGGCAATGATCGATGGGTGTGTTATATTCCGAACACACCCTATATCTTTTACAATTTAAGTCCGCGAATCGAATGATCTAAGAGTTCGATTGGGTGCATGAGTTTAATTTTCTTGCCTTGTAAGCGTAAATGCTTGGCAATTTGTAGAGAACAGCCCGGATTTGCAGAGGCGATTAATTTGGCTTTTGTGTTTAACAAATTCTCAACTTTTTGCTGTCCTAACTCATCGGCTACTTCCGGATTTAATAAATTATAAATCCCTGCGCTACCGCAACATAACGCCGCATCAATGGGTTCTTTTAATTGAATACCGGGAATTTGTTGCAATAATTGACGAGGTTGTAAACTAATCTTTTGACCGTGGAGTAAATGACAGGCATCCTGATAAACAATGGGTAATTCTTCATCAGTTAAAGGGGATAATTTTGATACGATTCCTGCTTCGGTTAAAAACTCGTTGATATCCTTTACTTTTGCTGAAAATGCCTTTGCCTTGAGGTGATATTGTTCGTCGTCTTTTAAAATATGACCGTATTCTTTTAAAGTATGACCGCATCCTGCTGCATTAATAATAATGGCATCAACATTACTGTTCTCAAAACTATCAATGAGATTTCGTGCCAGTTCTTGAGATTGTTTTTCTTGTCCTTGGTGAGTGGGGAGTGCCGAACAACATCCCTGATTTTTAGGGATAACAACTTCGCAACCATTTGCTGTTAAAACCCTAACTGTAGCTTCATTAACTGGGGAAAAGAATAAACGTTGCACGCAGCCTAAAATCACGCCAACACGATAGCGTTTTTTCCCTTTAGGTGGAATAGTTTCGGGGAAATCGTTATTGAAAATATTGCCGAGGGAAATGCGAGGAAGAATAGACTCCATCGCTGCCAAACGCGGAGAAATTTTCTCGAGTAACCCTGTCGATCGCACTAATTTTTGCAGGCCAATCGTTTGATAAATCCACAAGAAAACTAACAAAAAACGTAGGCGAAAAGGATAGGGAAACAAATTAAAAATAATCGCGCGAAAGAAGCGATCGCTCCAATTTCGCGGCTGGTTGCGTTCCACTTGGGGACGAGTTGCCGAAATCAAGCGATCGTACTGTACTCCCGACGGACAGGTACTTACACAAGCCAAACATCCCAAACAACTATCAAAATGCTGCGTCGCTGCTTCATCAAATGCTGCTTCTCCTTTGTTAATTGCATCCATGAGATAGATGCGACCTCTGGGGGAGTCCATTTCCGTGCCGAGAACTCGATAGCTGGGACAAGTTGCCAAACAGAAGCCGCAATGAACGCAACTATCAATAAGATTTTGTTCGGGAGGGTCTTTCTCGTCAAATCCTTGCAAAGGGCGATCGCTGACATTCTCTTCCTCAAATGAGGGAATTTCGGGAATGTCTACCGTATTTGGCGGGAATTGAAACGGTGTTTCTGAAATTTGCATTCGGTAAATCTTTATTTAACAAACAGTTATCAGTAAACCGCAAACTGCCCCAAAATTCCTCTATCTTCGATTGGAGATTTGGCTTTAAACCGGAGGGGGTACGGGATTAGAATAGGGCGTTAATGGGCGAGGTTCGTCTTGTGCGATCGCTACCAAGCGCAGGTTAATAATGGTTTGCTGAGCAAGATCGTACTCAATTGTCCGCGCAGTAGAAAATTGCTGTTGGCTTTGTCCCGATAATCCTGTCCCTCCAGCTTTCTTACGAGGACTACCACCCCCGAGAACCCGATTTGCAGACGGTTCAGCTTCCATAAAATCTATCTCTGCTTCGCGATAAAAAGCAGAACGAGGTGCAGGAGGCACGGGATCGGGTTCTTTTTCGGGAGTAAAGGTCACTTTAATCAATCCCAAATTAGGATCTCCTTTAATCAAGCCAATTTTACCTGCTTCTGGGCTATCAATTTCGTAAAAAGTAAACTTACCTATGTCGTGTGCTGGACGTTCTAAAGTAATGGTTCGATATTGTTCGATCCGCCACGTCCCGACGTGCTTACCATCAATTTCCACCCGCGCATCGCAACGAGTTCTGCGAGAGTTACCTAAATTAAGTTTGTATTGAGTATTGTGTTCGAGTTCGACGTAACCTTCTAGGGTTTCTTGGCCGGGGCTGATACTGACACTAAATTGATTGAGTTGCATGAGATTCTCCTCGTATTTAGGGCGATCGCGATTTTTCCATTAATACAACTATTCCCTACAGCGTTTCCAATAATGTCAAGAGAGAAAACAATAAGTTTTATAAATTTTTTCGGGGTGAAAGAATAATCAGCGCGATCGCTTCAAGGTTAAGAGCGTAACATAGAGGTAAGGTAAAATTGAGCGATCGCCTGGAGTTTACTATGTCACCAACCACCACAAAAAATGGAGTCGATCCGGGGCTAAATATCAATATTGACAGGCAATCTTTATCTTTAACTTCAGAACTAAGCGATCCCCTGCAATCTTCTCCTCTTCCTCCCGGTAGCAGTTCTCCTCCACCCCCCGAACACATCGCTCGCCAATGGTTGCAACAGTTAGGAACTGACAGTGATGAAGGGGCTGCGGATATTGTGGTCGATAGCGCCGGAAATTCCTATATTACAGGTTCGACAACAGGTTCGCTCTTCGGACAGAATCACGGCGGGAGCGATGCTTGGTTTGCCAAGTTTAACAGTAATGGCGAACTCCTTTGGGGCAGACAAATCGGCACAGCGAGTTTCGATAGCGCCAGCCAAATTGCATTGGATGGTAGCGGGAATGTTTATGTGGCCGGAAGTACCAATGGTCTTTTGGAAGGTGAACCATCGGGGTCTCTCAGCGATATTTGGCTGGCAAAATATGACAGTAACGGTACATCCCTTTGGGTTCAGCAAAGAGATTTTAATGGTTTCGATAGTGTTAGCGATCTGGAAGTCACGGCGGGAGGTTTGGTGTACTTGACCGGGCAAACTTTTGGCGGCCAATCATTAGGAGTTCGTCACGATTCTTGGGCAGCGCAATATCTCAGTAGTGGTAATTTGATGTGGCACAAACAATATAGTATTGGTTTCTTCGGTCGCATTAAAGATATTACTTCGAATGGGGTTGCTGTGGATGCTTCATTTAACTCTTACGTGGCGATCCAAGTAGGGGGATGGAAACAGTACGGTCAACCCATTGATTTTGATTCCAGCGATGTTTGGAATGAGGTCTGGCATCCCGGTATCGAGTCAGATGGCACAGGATCTCTGGTTTCCAAATACGATCCGTTTGGCACTTTAATCTGGCAGAAATATCTCGATTTTTCGACCAATTGGAATGGAGTGATTAGCGATCGCATTGCCGCCGACGATTTCGGCAATTTCTATTTGGGAGACAATAACAGCATCGGGAAATATAACAGTAATGGCGAACGGCTTTGGCTGCAAGATTTCACCACAGCCCGAAGTGCAACAGATATTACCACAGACGGGCAAGGAAATGCTTATTTAAGCGGCTGGAACGGAAGTAATGACGCTTGGAGTGCAAAATATAATCACAATGGAACGTTGGCTTGGGAGCAAGAATTTGGGACTTCTGAAAGCGATCGCGCCTATGCGATCGCGGTGGATGCTTCCGGAAAAGTCTATCTCGCCGGTAGCACCCGAGGGGCGTTAAGTCAAGCCAGTGCAGGAGGAGAGGATATTTGGTTGGCACAATATCTGCAAGTCCCGGGGGATCCCAATCATGCTCCCGAATCTCTGCGTTTTTCCCTCGATCGCATTCAATACAAAGTCACAGATACCCTCAACCTGAAAAATGGCTGGGTGCAAGACCTCGACGGTGCAGGGGATATCGCCCGCATTGACTTACAACTCATCGAGTCAAGCGGTATGGCAAGAGATGTGGGAAGTATTACCAATTTTACCTCAGTTTCTTGGAGTCCGAACTGGACGGCGTTTAACTACAATCTGAATTTGAGCGATCTCTTTGAGGGAACCTATCGTTTAAGCGCGATCGCCTACGATGTCGCAGGGGCAGCGAGTTCCACCTTCGAGCGACAATTCTTAATTTATAGCAATACGGCACCGGGACGATTGCAATTTAGCTTGGATAACAACCAATATGAAGCCAACGAAACATTAAACCTAAAAAATGCTTGGGTTTACGATGTTGATGGGGGGAATGATATTGCTTCCATTGATTTTGAACTGATTGATGGGGCAGGAAATGCGATCGATCTAGGGGATGCAACCCAGTTTATTCCGGCTTCTTGGAGTCATCAATGGGCAAACTTTGACTACAGTGTGAATTTAGCTCAATTGGGGTTAGATATGGGTCTCTATACCTTACGAGGAACTGCTTACGATTTAGCAGGAGGACAAGGGAGCAGTTTTGAACGCAAATTCCAGTTAAATTTACCCACTGTCGCCGCCTTTGCATGGGTGCAAGATACTGCCAATCGAGGCAATGATATTGCGATCGATAATGAAGGCAATTTGTATGTGACTGGAACTGCTTTTAATTGGATTATCGACGACCCCAACACCTTTACGGGAGATGATATTTGGCTGGCGAAATATGACCGCAATGGCAACTTACTTTGGCAAGAAGAATGGGGAACGGCTAGCACCGATAGCGCAGAAGGTATTACCGTTGATAATGCAGGGAATATTTACCTCACTGGATCGACAGAGGGAGCTTTAAACGGAACGAATGCCGGACGAAAAGATGCTTGGTTGGCAAAATACGATCGCGATGGCAATCGAATTTGGGTTGAACAATTGGGAACTGCCGACCAAGATCGCGCCGTTGATGTCGTCGTAGACGAGATAGGCAATCTCTATATGATGGGCGATACCGAGGGCAATTTAGGCGGTACGCAGGCGGGATCGAAGGACTCTTGGGTTGCCAAATATAATAGCGATGGCAGCCTGTTGTGGGTGGAACAATGGGGGCGATCGGGTTCTAATAGTCCCACGGAGATGACCGTAGATAATCTCGGCAACCTTTATATTTCAGGGAATTGGCGGGGAGATGCTTGGCTGACCAAATATAATGGCAGTGGCGATCTTCTCTGGACGCGAGACCTAGGCGCAACGGCTTCGGGTTCTGCTGGGGTTGCCGCCGATCGCTTTGGTAATCTTTATCTGACGGGATATACCTATAGTTCTCTAGTGGGGGCAAATCAGGGACAAAGCGACGTATGGCTGGCGAAATACGATAGCAATGGCGATCGCGATTGGCTTCAACAGTTTGGTACAAATGCTTTTGACAATCCCGATGATATTACCGTTGACGATGCGGGAAATATTTACCTCACAGGAGGTACTCAAGGTTCTCTGGCCGGAACTAATGTGGGGCTGTCTGATATTTGGGTCATGAAGTATGACTCCACGGGAAATTTAACTTGGGAAGAACAATGGGGAACTGACGATGCCGAAAGAGTTGAAGCGATCGCTCTCGATGGTCGCAATGTCTATCTTGTCGGTCAAACGGGGCTTAACGGGGTCGATCCCGACAATTCTTGGATCGTGAAATATGCTTGATTTTCTTGTTTTTAAGGAATTAGCAAGTATATTTTTATAACTTTAGTCTCGATCGCATTCCTTGTTAATATTCATAAAACTATTTTTGCCATTGCACGTATCTTCCTTGATGCGATCGATACACTCTAAAATATGTTCGATACGTTAAATACACCGTGTTTGGCAGAAATTGCCGCGATCGCGTCTCGTTGTTCTTGTAACCGTTGTTTGAGTTTCATAAGGTAAAAGTTTATTGGCAAGATATGGAAGAGATGCAGTAGAATTAATTCGCGGCTCTTAGTTGTTAGTTATCGTTTTTTTAATTGAAGAGTCAGAATTTTTAATTTGCAGTAAGAGGTTTTTTGTGAGAGAATTTTCGCTTAATTCTGACTCCTTATTATCTCGAATTACTTGCTGGAGAAAACTGGCAAAATTGTTGATAAATATCTTTGTATTGGGATGATTTTTGCCTAGTTTTTGGGATGTGATCCTGAAAGCACTTAAAAACAAAAGTTCTGCTTCTTTATATTTTTTTTGAGATTGGTAAAGCAAGGCTAAATTATTGAGAGAAATGGCAATATCAGGATGGTTTTCTCCTAGATGTCTTTTCTTCAGTTCTAGAGCTTGTAAATAGAGAGGTTCGGCTTCTTCGTATTTTCCTTGAGAACTGTAGAGTCCCGCCAAATTATTGAGAGAAGTGGCGACATTGGGATGTTCTTCTCCTAAAAGTTGTTTCCACAATTCTAGAGCTTGTAAATAGAGAGGTTCAGCTTCTTCATATTTTCCTTGAAAACTGTAGAGTCCCGCCAAATTATTGAGAGAAGTGGCGATATTGGGATGTTCTTCTCCTAAGAGTTGTTTGCTAAGTTCTAAAGATTGTAAGTAGAGAGATTCAACTTTTTCGTATTTTTCTTGAGCTTTATAGAGTGCTGCCAAATTATTAAGAGAAATAGCAATATCAGGATGGTTTTCTCCTAAGATTCGTTTACTCAGTTCTAGAGCTTGTAAATAGAGAGGTTCGGCTTCTTCGTATTTTCCTTGAGCTTCATAGAGTGCCGCCAAATTATTAAGAGAAATGGCAATATCAGGATGGCTTTCTCCTAAGATTCGTTTACTCAGTTCTAGAGCTTGTAAATAGAGGGGTTCGGCTTCTTCGTATTTTCCTTGAGCTTCATAGAGTGCCGCCAAATTATTGAGAGAAATGGCAATATCAGGATGTTTTTCTCCTAGATGTTTTTTCTTCAATTCTAGAGCTTGTAAATAGAGAAGTTCGGCTTCTTCGTATTTTCCTTGAGTTTCATAGAGTCCCGCCAAATTATTGAGAGAAGTGGCGACATTGGAATTCTCTTCTCCTAAAAGTCGCTTCCACAGTTCTAGAGCTTGTAAATAGAGAAATTCAACTTTTTCGTATCTTCCTTGAGCTTCATAGAGTGCCGCCAAATTATTGAGAGAAGTGGCGATATTGGAATTCTCTTCTCCTAAAAGTCGCTTCCACATTTCTAGAGCTTGTAAATAGAGAGGTTCAGCTTCTTTATATCTTCCTTGAGAACTGTAGAGTCCTGCCAAATTATTGAGGGACGTGGCAATATCAGGATGGTTTTTTCCTAAGAGTCGTTTCCTCTCTTTTAGAGCTTGTAAATAGAGAGGTTCGGCTTCTTTATATCTTCCTTGAGAACTGTAGAGTCCTGCCAAATTATTGAGAGAAGTGGCGACATTGGAATTCTCTTCTCCTAAACGTTCACGCGCCAATGATAAACACTTCTCGTACCAAGGTTCTGCTTGGGTGTAAAACCCTTGACCTTGGTAATAGCGACCCAAACCAACAAATGGCCAAGTTAAATCTTCATTTCGCACCCAAGCTATTAGATTTGTTGCAGTTTCTATAAGATGAGGAATAGTAGGAGAAAGCTGCTCGATATCTTCTAGAGTGGTTATATCGGGAATTTGTTGGGCAATCCTTACCATTTCTTGACAATACTTCTGTTTTAACTCATCAGAGAGAGCGCTTGCTGCAATTTTTTCCTTAGCAAACTCTCGAATTAATGGGTGCAATTTAACGACACCGGACGCAATGCGCTCGAGCAAGCTGAAGTTAATCAATCGATCGCGTGTCTCTTCTAAATCGATTTCAGACAAGCAATTTGCAGCAATCGCCCAAGGAATCGGAGCAAGGGCAAATAAACCCAAAAGACAGAACAATTCTTGCTTTTGAGAATTGAGCTCTACCCAACTCAGTTCAAAAACTGCTGCTATACCCAACTCAGAAAAATCTCGCAGAGCTTTGTGTGCTAATGTTTGTTTTTCTAAACGCTGTCGGAGATTGGCAAAAGATAAATCGGATCTTTCTGACAAATAATGCCCTACTAACTCCAAACCTAAAGGCAAATATCCCAACCACACACACAAACTCTTTGCTTCTTCTATTTCGGATTCAAGACGAGATGAACCAAGCAACGATTTCAGCAATTCCAGAGCAGCAGATTCATCCAGAACATCAATTGAAAAACTTCCGATCGCACCTGCTACAAGGCGCAAGCGAGTCGTTAGTAACACTTTAAAGCGGGACTCTTCTGGTGGTAAATAAGGTCGAATAGCTGAATAGTTGATGACATCATCGAAGACGAGTAGCACGTCACCTTTTAACTGCCAATGTGTCCAACAGTAGCGAACTTGTTCTAATAAAGGCAAATTCTCTGGAGGGGATAAACTCAATTGAGTGCGGCAATAACTGATAATCTGAATGCCAAGATCGCGATCGCCCGCATACAGCCAACAAACTCCCCCCAAATAACTCTCTCGATAGCGAAGGGCATATTGCAATGCCAACGCAGATTTACCCACCCCTCCCATGCCGACAATTGCCGCGATCGCGGGTTTATCCTCTTGCTGTAACTGCTCGTGCAACTGTGCTATCTCTTTGTCTCTCCCAACAAATACAGTGTCACTATGGGGCAAATTTTGGGGAGATTTTGAGATTGATTCAGTGATACTAGAATCAACACTAATTTCCTTGTTAGTGAGTGAAGGAATGATTAAATTGGTTAATTGTCTGTTTAAATGAGACTCTAGGTAGTTCTCTTTATCCATATATAAACGCAGTACAAACCATGAACTTAAATCCGGCATGACACGACTTGCCTCAACAGCAAAAGATCGCGGCATCCACCAAATCTGACGCAAAGCAGGACGAACCAAGCGTTCGCGGTTAAAATTGATAACTCTCAATCCCTCCGAGATAATTTCTCTCGGCATAGCTGTGGCCCAACCATGCACCGAAACAGCACCCGATTTAATCTCATCAAGGCGATCCAGTAAAAAGTTCAAAACAACCGAGGGCTTTTCCCATAGAGGCAAATGTATTTCGTGAAAAGGAATGTTCTCCTCACGAAGTGATCGCTTAAGTTGCTCGATCGCCTCACGACGAACAAACTCCGAGGAAAAACTGACTCGAGCCAAACCTTGAGTCTCGCGACGACACCACAACGACAGCCGTGCAACGGTATTTTCAATACTTCCCTCAATTAATCTACGACGACGTGGCATCTAAACTTCCTCCCTGCGAATTATCGGGAATTCTCTTCTGAGCCTTGAGAAGATCTACCACCAGAGGATGAATGCCAAACCAGCCGTTAAAATCTTGGACTGCACGACAATTTAAAAGGGTATAGAGAATCTGAGTTGGAATTTGTGCCTCTTTCTCGCTCTTATAAATTCGCTGCATCAATTCGGCTTTTTTTGCATAGGGAATTTCCGTTTCATCATACGCATTGACACCGAGACGACGTTCGTATTCAGTCCGCATATTATCGATCGCAATTGTAACATCTTCATTATTAATTTTGCCATTATCAGATTTCCTCAAAATTGCGGTATCGGCTGCATAGTTTGTCATGGAAAATAAATCTCGCAAATTTCCTCCCGAAGCAACGATCAACCGCTCCATTGTCTTCAGTTCAAACAAATTTGGATCGACCCGAGCCGTCAAAACTTCTCGAATTGCCTCTTGTGCTTTATCGTTCGGTTCTCGATTTTCCTGAAAAACTGGCGTATCGGGAATCATCAGCCTATTTTCATGGGAAAATGGCAATTGTCCCGAATTAGGATCGCTGTAGATGCTAATAGGCAAATTAAAAATTAAATGGGTCTTGAGTTCGCTAAAAATATTTGCTTTTTCAAGGAACAAAGATTTTAGCGATCGCGCTGTAATTCCTGCTTTATCGAAATCCTCACCAATAAATAACCAGTCGCGTCCCTTTGCTTCTTGCAAAGCGCGATTGCATTCCTCTAACAAGCGATTTGCCATGTCTATCAAATCGTTAGTTCTAGTAAGACGATATTCTATAATCTCTTTTTTTCGGGTATGGGAATACTTGAGATTCCCCCGAAGAGAGGCATATAATCCTAGAATTTTCCCCCAAAGAGAATCTTCTTTTGCTCCCATACCTGCTTCCACTGCGATCGCTGCTTCTCCTGATGAAATCCGTATAGTTTTTTCTGTAGCAAACCAATCCAAAATTTCTTGCAGTATTTTTTGGGATGGCATCTTTCCTGCTCCGCCTTTTTCAATAGCCATTTCCGTTTTTTCAGTAACTTCAATCATCATCAACAATAGAACATCTAAAGGATTAAAATCACTGGGATTGAGATCGGTAATAACACTAAAACGAATGACAGAAAATTTATTATCTACTTTTTGAATTAATCGCGAGAGTTCGGTTGATTTACCAACCCCCGGATGTCCCATCAAACAACCTTTAAAGAAAAGATACTCTTGGCAAGCTCGTTCTAAATCCAGTTTTAAGCGTCCAATTTTATCTCCTCCTCGCACTTCATTTAACTCTTTTCTATAAAACGCATCAAGCTCTTTCTGCGTTGTTAAGGGATCGGGCTTGAGCCTGAGATAAATGTCCTCTAGAGAATTGGCACGGGTCGTTTGCATACGGGATATTCTCGGAAGATTCTAAAACGCACAAATACTATACCGCAGACTCGGTAAGTTGAGCTATCCCTGTTTTGTCACTCTGGGAAAAGCAAAATCAAAGTAAAATCCCTGAACTCAGTCAGGACATGATATTTAGCGATCGCAAACTAACAGGAACGCAAAAATTCCTCGTTTTAGAAAGCGTTTTTGTTTCTGTCTGGCGATCGCATTCCCAACTTAAGCGATCGCATTCCTCTCCAGAGCAACCGGAATGAAAATGCGAAATTCTGTCCCGCGATCGACCCAAGACGAACATTCTAATCGTCCTTGGTGAAGATCGCTAACAATTTCGTAGGCGATCGACAGTCCCAAACCCGTTCTTTTTCCAGTGGGTTGAGTGGTGAAGAAAGGGTTAAAAATTTGATTGCGAATAGTTTCGAGAATCCCGGCACTGTTGTCGGCGATCGCGATCGTTACGCAATCGCCATTGTATCGCGTATCGCTATCATTTCCGTGTTATTTCTGTAATATTGCTGGGCTACGGATGATAGTACCTTTATTTTACAAAGTTCTCTACTCGTTCGGCAAAGCGGAGTTTAGCAGAACGAGAACGGGGATTCTTTTGAATTTCTTCAGATTGGGCAGTAATTGGTTTTTTGGTAATAATTTTGAGCGATGTTGAATTGCGAAAACCATGTTTAACGATACGATCTTCTAAACTATGAAAACTGATAATTCCGATGTGTCCACCGATTTTCAACCATTCGGGAGCAATTTGGATAAACTTTTCTAAGGATTTTAGTTCGGTATTGACGACAATTCTTAGGGCTTGAAAAGTTCGCGTTGCAGGATGAATTTTTGCGTGGCGATATTTAGAGGGAACTGCGTAATAAATGAGTTCTGCTAATTCTTTAGTTGTTTGTAAAGGTCGTTTTTCAATAATGCGTCTGGCAATACGTCGAGATAGTCTTTCTTCTCCATATTGATAAATAATATCTGCCAGTTCTTTTTCCGATCGCCGATTGATAATTTCTGCGGCTGTTAGGGTTTGACGGCGATCCATTCGCATATCTAAGACTGCATCTTGTTGGAAGCTAAAACCCCGATCGCCATCGTCGAATTGAGGAGAACTTACGCCCAAGTCAGCAATAATCCCGTCAAATTTAAGATTGAGCGGATAATAATCAGCAAAATTTCCCTGCCAAAATTGTACGGTTTCGGGTAATTTTTCTCGGGCTGCTGCGATCGCAATTTCGTCGCGATCGATCGCAGTCAGTTGGACATCCGGTGCAGCTTGCAAAATCAGATTACTGTGTCCTCCTCCTCCCACTGTCGCATCTAAATAATGCCCTCTACTTTGAATATTTAGACCTGCGATTAATTCTTGCTGTAAAACAGGGATATGGGAAAAGGAATGGCTTGGCATTGTTTTAAGAAATTCGAGCAAAAAGTATTACAAAAAATTATCTCATCGATCCTCTGGTTGCAACAAAAGTGTTGGGAATCTTCTGTTTAAAGACAAACTATTAGGCGAGAGATGGGGCTTTTAATTCTTTTAATTGCTTTTCATAGGTGTTGATTTTGCCATTCAGTTCCCGAATGCGTCGCGAGAGGGAACGGGTAATATTAACGGCAATTTCTGGGGTTTCTTCAATTGCGTCGATCAGTTGCAATTGATTGAGGGTTAAACAATCGCAAGTTTCGATGGTGGTCACAGAAGCCGATCGCGGTTCCGCATCAAAGAGAGACATTTCGCCAAAAAAAGTACCTTGTTCTAATTTAACCAAGTCGCGATCGCCTAAATGCACTCGCACTCGTCCCGAAACGACAATATAAAGCGATCGCCCTTCTTCTCCTTGCTCAAAAATCGTATGATCCGAAGGAAAAGAGAGTTCATCCATCGCTGAAGCTAGTTTCACCAAAAATTCATCTCGCAATTCCTGAAAGATCGAGACGCGCCGAATAAACAACAAGCGTTCAAAGCTACTTAACATTTACCCAGTGAGAGAATGGAGAATCGGTAAGGGGAAATCGAGACAAATTTTAGACGAGATAGAATAATTCTCATGTTAGCAGAGGTTGGGAAATCCCAAGGTTTCCCTGTTGCGTCAATTATTTCAAGGCGATCGCTGTCTGACCTTCTATGAAATTGGCTGGCCGCAGTTCTAAAGTGAGAATATTGCTTTAAGTGAAAATATGAAAGTATTCGATAAGGTGAATTGTTACCGAATCCCGCTCTCGAATTGCTCAAAAAGACATCACTTAATGTGATTAATATGATGCAGTGAGAGAATTTACCCAAGCATTGCGCGATCGCAGAACTGATGAGTAAAAGAATTGCAATCGCTCGATTTACCCGACGATATAAGGGGAAGAAATGGCGCTCATTTTTTCTTGATGAACCAATACCTGATGAATTGCGGCTGCGGCTTCTGCACGGGTTGCATTTTGTTTGGGGAGGAGGCGATCGCGAGTGGGATAGTTAATAATTAAGCGCGATCGCGTGGCTGCGGCGATCGCACTGCGGGCATAAGCTGGAATATCGGCGCGATCGCTATAACGATTTAAGATGCTCTCATCCCCTCCCGGTAAATTCAAGCCACCTGCCAAAGACACCCATAAGTGCAGGCGCTGTAATTGCTGGTTGGGGTGAAAAGTGCGATCGGGAAAACCGGAGATAAATCCTGCTTGATAAGCGCGATTAATAGCATCCAACCCCCAAAAATTTTCCCCCACATCGAGAAACAGCCCCGCCGGACGAATGGCAGGAGGATTAAGGGATTTCACCAACAGGGCGGCGTATTGGGCGCGATTGATAGGAGTATCCGGCTTAAAACTGCCATCCCCAAAACCACTGATTAACTCGGCACTGGCAAGACGACGGATAAAATCTTGCGCCCAATGATCGCGAGTATCGCTAAAAGAGGGCAAATAGGGATCTGGATTCACAATATAAGGGGACGTGACCGGGGTGGCACGTCCCGTTGTCACTAAGGCTTGATAGAGAAATGCTGCCAACTCTCCACGGGAGATTGCCCGCAAAGGGTTCAAGCGATCCAGATTGGGAAAATTACTCACCAAGCGTTTTTCCGTGGCGATCGCAACAGACATGAGGGCATAACTGGGAATTTGAGCGCGATCGCGATACAGTCTCAACACATCTAAATTTCCCCCCGTCAGTCCCAATCCACTCACTAAAGATACCAATGCTTGCACCCGCGTCAAGTTTGAGTTTGGGCGAAAAGTACCATCACTAAACCCAGAGATAAAGCCCATTTCCGTCGCCTTGCGAATGGCCGCCGCTCCCCAGTAATTACCGGGAATATCGCGAAAACTGCGCCGGGTTCCCAACTGTCGGGGTAGGTTGAAAGCATTAGCGATCGCGGCGGCATAGGCGACGCGAGAGAGTTTCCCTTCGGGTTGAAAGCTGCCATCGGGAAATCCTCGTAAAATATCCCGTTGTACTAACCCATTGATAAAATCCGTCGCCCAATGGCCTTCCACATCGCGAAACTGAGTCGGACCGGGGGTTCTAGTATCTACTTCCAATTCTGCAAACACGACTTTTCCCAAAACTCGCCGCGCATTGAGTTCATTTCCTGCCGAAATTAATTCATATTTACTCTCATTTTGCAGATCCACCCGGGCATTATTGCGAATGCGATTTAATGCCGGATCTTGAGCGCTTCCCAAGTCCGGTTGCGATTCATCTTTGACGACAATGCCCGCGATCGTATTTTTTTCAATGGCATTACGGCGCAAAACGGGCTTGGCATTGTGAGATAAGTAAGCCCCAGCCCGATTGTTACTCAAACGATTGTCGGATAATAAAGGAGCGCTATCATCGCTGATGGTAATACCATACCCCGTGCGATCGCATTCATTGCGCCGGACTTCTCCCTTGGCATTGCGACGCAGGAAAATTCCGGTAGAAGTATTGCGAATCACCCGATTATCTTGCAGGATGGGTTTACCATTCCCCGTCACCACCACCCCTGCAAGAGCGCAATTGGTGAGGGTGCTGCTAGCAAGGAGAGGAGACGTAGATTCGATCCAGACCCCGATCCCTTTCGTGCCGGAATTGCTGACGGTGACTCCTCGTAACTGCGATCGTTCTTCTAATAAAACCGCAATATTTTGCCGCCGAAAGGTGCGACTATTATATTCTCCTCCGCCTAACAAAATAATATTTTCTCCTTTATCGGCTTCTTGTCCGATTACCGTCACTTCCTCAGAGATAGTCAAAGGAAATTTTTCCCCCGTGGTGGTGCTGTAAGTGCCGGGGGAGAGATAAATCGTAGTTTTGGAGGAAGCGCGAGCGAGGGCGCGGGTGAGGGTTTTAAACGGCGCGTTGCGACTGCCGTTACTGCGATCGCTTCCCGTTACTGGATTAACATAAAAAGTTGTCATACTTGTTTTTGAGATGATTCCCGCTTAATTTTACCCCGATTGGCTTCGCGGTGCTTTCCTCATTGATAATTCCTTATTAATCCAAATGCGGCACGGTTCTCTCGAATTTGGCATTTTCTGGGAATAATCTTACCTTCTCTCGCTTCCGAGAACGGACGATCTCTCGTCTCTACGAAACCGCAATGACAGGATCGGCTGGAACCCCCGGAATAATTAATTTTGTCGATTTTTCTAATATTTCGGCATCAATCACTGTTGAGTAGCGATCGCGGATGAAAAAAATGCGATCGCTCTGCTCTTATCCCAATTCTCTAAATTCTAGCCCCAGATGAATTAGAGGCATCAAGGGATTATTTGCGAACTTGTTCCGACCAAACTCGCGTCGGCAAACCCCAAATATAGATGAATCCTTCGGCAGCTTTGTGATCGAATTGGTCATCTGAGGTATACGTTGCCAAATCGGGAGAATAAATGGAATATTCGGAACGACGACCGACAATTCTGGCATTGCCTTTAAATAATTTAATCCGCACGGTTCCCGTAACGCGTTCTTGGGTTTTTTGAATGAAAGCATCGAGAGATTCTTTTAAAGGCGAGAACCATAGTCCTCGATAGATTAAGTTGGCGTAAGTATCTTCAACATTCCGCTTGTAGTGAGTTACGTCGGCAGTGAGAGTGAGACTTTCGAGATCTCGATGGGCCTGAATGAGCAATAATAACGCCGGAGCTTCGTAAATTTCTCGGGACTTAATGCCCACGACGCGATTTTCAATCATATCGATGCGTCCGACCCCGTGTTTCCCAGCGATCGCATTCAGTTGCGTAATGAGTTCTACGGGGGCGTAGGGGGTGCCGTTGACGCTACTGGGAATGCCTCGGGTAAACTCGATCTCTACGTATTCTGGCTCGTCCGGGGTATTTGCGATCGCACGAGTCATCGCAAAAACTTCTTCTGGGGGTTCCATCATGGGATCTTCGAGGGGTCCCGCTTCGATACTACGACCGAGAAGATTGCGATCGATACTGTAGGGAGAAGATTTTTTCACCGGGGAAGGAATGCCGAAACCTTCCCCATAAGCGATGGTTTCTTCTCGACTCATGCCCCATTCCCGAGCCGGGGCAAGAACTTTAATTGAGGGATTGAGTGCCATGATCGAAACATCGAAGCGTACCTGATCGTTGCCTTTTCCCGTACAACCGTGAGCGACCGCATCAGCACCGTGTTTCTCTGCTGCTTCTACGAGCATTTTAGCAATGAGGGGACGAGCGAGAGCAGTGGAGAGGGGATAGCGATTTTCGTAGAGAGTATTCGCTTGAATGGCAGGGAAAGCGTAATCTTTGACAAAACTTTCTTGTCCGTTTTCTACCAGAGAGATAGAGGCTCCCGAGTCGAGAGCTTTTTGCTTAATGGGGGCAAGTTCTTCTCCCTGTCCCAAGTCCGCAGCAAGGGTAATCACTTCCTTTACACCCCACTCTTCCTTGAGATAGGGGATACACACAGAGGTATCGACTCCGCCAGAATAGGCGAGAACGACTTTATTGGCACGACCCATGATTGTTTTCCCAAAAACGACTAAGGGGGTATTGTAGCCTATTGCTTTGCTTTCCTTCGATCCTTTTGTCACCGTTTGCAAAAGGAATTTTTGCGGTCGGGACATTCACTCCACCCGATCGCACTTTTTTTCGTTTGCGTTGCTTTCAATGCGGCACAAACGCAAGAATTGATGTTAAATAGAAAAGTTTAGGGTATTCTACTGCGGACGAGGCGATCGCCCCCTCGGACGATAAAACAAAGAGTTCACCTCGATGTGTCTGCGTTAACGTAGGGGATATCCTGAAAAGGAAAACAAAGCGATCGCGATCGCAAAAACCCGCTCAGTCTCGATTAGGAGTTAGCCAGTGAGTCTAAACACCCTCGTTCAAGAGCCTACCGCAACCCCGCAACCCCCGGAAATGACGTTTGATGCAGACCGCTTCAATGCAAGTGTCATGACAACCTACGGGCGCTTTCCCATTGCCCTAGAGCGAGGTAAGGGTTGTCGCGTTTGGGATACCGATGGGAAAGAATATCTCGATTTTGTGGCGGGAATTGCGACTTGTACCCTCGGTCATGCCCACCCCGTTCTTGTGGAGGCGGTGACGCAACAAATCCAAAAGTTACATCACGTTTCTAACTTATACTACATCCCGGAACAGGGACAATTAGCAGAATGGATCGTCGATCGCTCTTGTGCCGATCGCGTGTTCTTTTGCAATTCTGGGGCAGAGGCGAATGAAGCAGCCATTAAACTCGCCCGCAAGTACGCTCACAAAGTCCAAGAAATTCAGTATCCCGTGATTTTAACTGCTAAAGCCAGCTTTCACGGGCGCACCCTCGCGACTATTTCGGCAACGGGTCAAGCGAAATACCAGAAAGGGTTTGAACCTTTAGTGGATGGGTTTGCCTACGTGCCGTTTAACGATGCGATCGCCTTGGAAGATGCGATCGGGGATATTGATGAGGGGAATCGTCGCGTCGGCGCGATTTTACTGGAATCTCTGCAAGGAGAAGGGGGAGTACGTCCGGGAGATGCCCAGTATTTCCAAGAAGTACGCCGCGTCTGCGATGAAAACGGCTTGCTTTTGATCCTTGATGAAGTTCAGGTGGGGATGGGTCGCACGGGGAAACTCTGGGGCTATGAAAATCTGGGCATCGAACCAGATATTTTCACCAGTGCGAAGGGTTTGGCGGGGGGCATTCCCATCGGTGCAATGATGTGTAAGAAGTCCTGCGATGTCTTTGAGCCGGGGAATCACGCGAGTACCTTTGGCGGCAATCCTTTTGCTTGTGCGGCGGGGTTGGCTGTGGGGAAAACGTTACTGGATGAAGATCTTTTGCAAAATGCCCGAGTGCGCGGGGAGCAATTGCGAGAGAAATTAAATGCGATTGTTATAAAATATCCCGATACTTTCACTGAGGTGCGAGGTTGGGGGTTAATTAACGGACTGGAAATTGCCGGCGATCGCGATATTACTTCCATTGATATCATCAAAGTTACCACGGAGAAAGGCTTGCTTTTGGTGCCTGCGGGTCCGAAAGTTTTGCGTTTTGTGCCACCTTTGATTGTCTCGGAAGCAGAAGTGAATGAGGCGATGGAGAAATTAGAAAGCGCGATCGCTTCTCTTTTGGGTTAAGCATTCAGAGAATATCGAGGCATATCTCGGTAATTTGTGGAACAGGCATCTTGCCTGTTTTCCGCCTATTACAATAATAACCACCGTAAGGGCGCAAGATTGCGCCCTGCTTTATTTTAAAGACCAAAAATTGTAGAAATTGCGGGGATGATTTTCTCACAAGTTTCGGCTAATTTGGCGGCGGTGGGCAATCCAGTAATAATTCCTTAATGCTTTTTTGAACAGTTACGCACCCGAAGACGAAGAATTATATGACGATTGTGTTAAAATATTCAAGCCCTTGATGAAGTTGACGAACAAACAAAACAAGCTGTTGAAGATTGGCACTATTGGTTGGAACGCGAGTGAGACTTCTCATGGACTCGATCGCACGACTTGCAAAAACTCCTGAATCGCTTGAGGTTGCCCTTGAGGGCGAATGTATTGGGCGAACAACTGCCAATTCAAATCCGGGAAAAACTGACTGGTGAGGCTTTCTCGATAAACCTCTCCTCGCAGATCGTAGAGTGTCAAGCGATCGCTTTGCCAAATTAAAACCTCTGGAATTCCCAATCCCTTGTAAATCACCAATTTATCAACCCCTCCACTCGTTAAATTAATCTCGAGGGCAAAATCGGGAAATTCTTTAAACTCACCGATACAATAACACTCATCCGGCTCTAATCCTCGTCCGAGAGCCTCCCGTCGAAACGTCGTCGATCCGTACCCATGCAAAAGAATTCCAACCTCCTCCGCATACCGTTCCAAAAGTCTCGCGATCGCCTTTTTAAGCAATTCATGTTCTGGAGAAGGCATAAAAAGCTCTAAAGTTCCTGCCAAATAAATGAGTCGCAAGCCTTGATAGTCGCCTAGTGTCGCCAAAAAGCTCTCATATTGTTGCCAGTTTATGTTAGGCAAAACACATCGTTGTTCTTCAATGCCAGAGGAGAAGTCAAGTAAAGCCGCCATCTTCATTCAGCAAACATCAAGAGATTCTACTCCAATGATAAAGAAAGCAATTTGCGATCGCAATCTCCCCTCAAAGCGCGATCGCTTTTCCGATAAAATTTGCACTTAAAGTAATAAAGCGATCGCCTCTCCTGTGACACGACTACACAACACCAAAATCAGTATATTGACGAACATTGGGAGGATGAAAGCCCAGAATAATATCCTCTGGAGGAATGCCTAATTCCACTAACTCCTCAGCAATAGAAATATTCGTTCCATCGTGTTGAATCCAAATTTTCTCATCGATATTGAATGATTTTGGTGCTTATAGCTCTTGTTGGTGAAGCGCGATCGCAAACTTGTCAATTTTTATCAGATTTTATCAACTTTTCTATATTTCCCTTTTGGGCAATTTGCAGCATTCTAGAGATAAGCCAGCAAACAAACTGCTTGGCACAGAATTTTAAAGTTTGGGAGCTAAAGCCTGAGAGCAGAGATTATCTGTTTTCTGGCTTTTTTTTGCGATCGCCATGTTGCGAAAATTCGTCGTGTGATAAAAAAGAATCATCCTCCCCAATTTCAGCAAAAAATATGAACGCGATCGCTATTTTTCTCGCCATCGTTGCGGGTGTCGTCGTTATGAAATTCCTCTTTCAACCCATTTTTGGCGATCGCGACGAGTTTTGGCGTTGCGTGCGGTTTTTTTTCACCCCGAATATTATTTCTCTATTTCGCGGACAATATGGCGAAGATGCCTGGGCAGAACTGAAATTATTATGCTGGTTAATCCCCGGAGGATTAACGGGTTTCGTTACCTATTCGGCGCTTATGTCTGTATTCGGATAGATAGCTTTTCGATAACAAAATATAAACGATCGCAATCTGCGATCGCAAAAACGCGCCACAATAAAGAACGGTCAAACGTTAGGAGAAAAAGCGGTGCAACCCCAACAACTCGAAGCCTTTTGGATGCCCTTCACCAACAATCGCGCCTTTAAAGCCAATCCTCGCATCCTTGTTTCGGCCAAAGATATGTACTATACCAGTGCCGACGGTCGCCAAATCCTCGACGGGACCGCCGGACTCTGGTGCGTTAACGCGGGACATTGTCGACCAAAAATTGTAGAAGCAGTACAAAAACAGGTTGCAGAATTGGACTATGCACCGCCTTTTCGTATGGGACATCCCCAAGCCTTTGCACTGGCAGAACGGTTAATTTCCTTGTTTCCAGAAGGATTCGATCGCGTCTTTTTTGGGAACTCCGGCTCTGAAGCCGTAGAATCAGCCTTGAAAATTGCGATCGCTTATCATCGCGTGCGGGGAGAAGCCTCCAGAACTCGCTTGATCGGTCGAGAACGAGGCTATCATGGCGTTGGTTTCGGTGGCATTTCCGTCGGTGGAATGGCCAACAATCGCAAATTTTTCGGCAGCCTTCTTCCCGGTACAGATCACCTCTCCCACACCCACAACCTCGAAAAAAACGCCTTTAGCCAAGGACAACCCCAATGGGGGGCGCATTTAGCCGACGAATTGGAACGCTTGGTCAAACTCCACGATCCTTCCACCATCGCTGCCGTTATCGTCGAACCCGTTGCTGGCTCTACTGGTGTTCTCGTGCCTCCCATTGGCTATTTAGAACGTTTGCGAGAAATCTGCACGAAATACGGCATCCTTCTCATTTTTGACGAAGTGATTACCGCCTTTGGACGCTTGGGAGCGACTTGCGCGACGGAGTATTTTAATGTTGTTCCCGATCTGATTACCGTGGCCAAAGGGATTACAAATGCCACGGTACCCATGGGGGCAGTTTTAACTCGCAAAGGTATTTATGATGCCTTCAGCACCGCCGCACCGGAGCGAGGAATCGAACTGCCTCACGGGTATACTTATTCCGGACATCCCCTCGCTTGTGCCGCTGCCTTAGCGACCTTGGATATTTACCAAGAAGAAGGACTTTTCGATCGCGCCCGAGACCTTGCCCTCTATTGGCAAGAATGCGCTCACCAGTTAAAAGGATTGCCTCACATTATCGATATTCGCAATATTGGTTTAGTTGCTGCCATAGAGTTTGCCTCTATTCCCGATCGCGTCGGCGATCGGGGTACTTTCTGTCTGCAACGCTGTTTTGAAAAAGGCTTAATGATCCGGGCGACAGGGGACATTATTGCCCTCTCGCCGCCCTTAATCATTAGCAAAGACCAGATCGATCGCCTCTTCACCATTTTTGCCGAAACAATCTCAGAATTACCGTAACCCTAACGGGTAAACAATAACTGGTGACTGGTAACTGGTAACTGGTGACTGGTGACTGGTGACTGGTGACTGGTAAGGTATTCATGCAAAGGAATACCTTCGATTTGTGCCATCACTTTAGAGAATTTTTCATGCAAGGACAAATCGAAGTAATACCGACACCAAAACTCAGCAATATCTAAGAGAAAAGGAATCGAATCGGAAATTAATCCCGTCCCGCAAGCAGGAGAATAGCGCTCGACATATTCTCGTGCCAACTTATATCCCCAGATCTCGCGATCGCTTTCCGTACAACAGCGTAAAGCATATTCGAGTTTCATTAAATATCCACTTTGGACGAAATGTATCGTCGTCCAGTGAGTTTTACGCCGATCTAATTTTCGATACTCAGCGATTTTGGCTAAGTATTGTTGCAAAACTTCCCAAGGCTCTTCGTTTGCGATCGCCCCCACGATCTCAATTGAAAAGGCTTGATGTTCTTGCCATTCCTCCAATGCGGAGTTTTCCGGCACGTTGGAATCTTGCATTTGTTGTAGCATGCGCTGAGAAATATGCAGCGCAAAAGCTCGAGCGGCGTTTCGATCTTGACAAAGGCTCTTAACACTAGTCAAGCGAGTAATGGGTAACGCCAAAACTCCATCGCTATTGCGAAGTTGCTTGATGGCATTCAGCCATTTTTTGATTTTGGTCGCAAAGCTAGCACACACCTTATTCGATTTAACAATGGTCATCACTGAATTTTAGATTACAAAATCAACCTAGCAATCTAGATTGGTGGTTGTTATTTTCTCACTAGCCTCAAGATCTGCATTGAATGCTCTCACCCCTTACCCCTTAAGCTGGCTCGCCAGATATAGCAATCTCGGCAAGCGAATAATATTTCTGAATTCGCAATTAGTATATCGCAATTGCGCCCTTGCTTAACATACCAATAAAAATACTTACTAAATCTTTGGATTCAGTAGAGTAGATATTGCCTATATTAATAATATTTGTATCTTGTTCTCGTGAGAAACATGAACTATCTCTAATCTATCACGCTCATTTGGATCGGGTCGCTTTCCAGTGCGATCGCATCGGAATGTCTCTATAACAGAGTCTCGCCTTTCTCTCCTCCTTCTTTTCTGGACAACCCAAAAAAAACATTACAGAAAATTAGGAAGTCGAATAAATCTTCTTCAATAAAGATAGAATAGATGGTCTTACCCCAGCCAAAAATTGCGATCGCTGCACCCCCCCTACCCCAACAGCCAGCGATCGCCCATACACGAACCTTAAAACTCGACAGTCAATGTTAAATCCCAACTTGGATGAAATCCAACTGACGAAAGAAGAATACGAGCGTTATTCGCGCCATATTATTTTGCCGGAAGTCGGGCTGGATGGACAAAAACGCCTTAAATCCGCTAGCGTTCTTTGTATCGGCACCGGCGGCCTCGGTTCGCCTCTGTTGCTCTATCTCGCGGCGGCGGGGATCGGGCGCATCGGTATTGTTGATTTTGATATCGTCGATAGTTCTAACTTACAACGCCAAATCATTCACGGTATCTCATGGGTTGGCAAACCGAAAATTGCATCGGCAAAAAACCGCATCCATGAAATCAATCCGGATTGTCAGGTGGACTTGTATGAAACTCGCTTGAGTGCGGAAAATGCCCTTGATATTATCAAGCCTTATGATATTGTCGTGGACGGAACGGATAATTTCCCCACGCGTTACCTGACGAACGATGCTTGCGTTCTTCTCGACAAGCCCAACGTTTACGGCTCGATTTTCCGCTTTGAAGGGCAAGCAACGGTCTTTAACTACGAAGGCGGCCCCAACTACCGCGACCTCTACCCCGAACCCCCACCCCCCGGGATGGTTCCTTCTTGTGCAGAAGGCGGCGTACTCGGGGTTTTACCCGGCATTGTCGGGACGATTCAAGCCACGGAGACGATTAAAATCATTTTGGGAGAAAATACGACCTTAAGCGGGCGTTTACTCTTGTTTAATGCCCTCGAAATGAAGTTCCGAGAATTGAAATTACGTCCCAACCCCGTGCGTCCGGTTATCGAAAAACTCATCGACTACGAACAATTCTGTGGTATTCCTCAAGCGAAGGCAGCAGAAGAACAAGAACGGCAAGCCATGTCAGAAATGAATGTACGAGAGTTAAAACAACTGCTCGATAGCGATGCCGATGATTTTCTTTTAATTGACGTTCGCAACCCCAATGAATACGAGATCGCGAAAATTCCGGGGGCGGTTTTGATTCCCTTGCCCGAGATCGAACAAGGTCCGGGGATCGAACAAGTGAAAGAGAAACTGAACGGCCATCGTCTCATTGCTCATTGCAAGATGGGAGGGCGATCGGCGAAAGCCTTAAACATCCTCAAAGACTCTGGAATTGAGGGAACGAATGTTAAGGGCGGAATTCGTGCTTGGAGTCAAGAAATCGATCCTTCTGTCCCAGAATACTAAAAATTGCCAAGAGGGAATGGGGAATTGCTCATTCCCCATTCCTCGCTTTACACTGAGCGAAGCCGAAGTGTTCCCTATTTTCGATTTCCCCATGAAAAAGTTCTCGTATCGTGCCATTGCTCTCGGTCTAAGCACTCTCTTACCTCTTAGCACTCTAGCGATCGCAACTCCTAGCGAAGCCTTTGATATTTTCAGTCGCCGCTACCGTCACGGTCAATTTACAGAAGAATTTGAAGAATGCGCGACAGAATTATTAGCGGTCGGAGTCAGAGAAGATCAAACCGCGATCGCCTGTTCGGAAGCTCTCGAACCCACCCATCTCTCGGAATGCGTCAGCAGTATCGACACAGAAACAGCGATCAATGAGCTTTATGCCCTCTTTGCCTGTTTTCGCGTCAGACGACCCCTCGAACTGGCAGAATGCGTGGTGACCATTCACGATAACGTTCTGGAAACCCGGGCGGAATTAGCCGGAAATATTACCATTGCCGCCACAGACCTCGAACCCCTCGCCCTCTCAACCTTAGACCATTGCCGCCGCAGTTTACTCCCCAAGCGCTTATCCGCTTGCGTGGTCGGGTTGAGTCGGGAAATTGCCCTCACTCCTGCTCGTGCCTTAAATACTTGTATTGAAGCCGAGGATTTTCCGAGGGAATTGTACGTCCCGTCAACGAATGCAACCTTAGAACCGGAATTTGTACCGGAGGAGAATTCAGAAGAAAATTTTAACTTTACCCCTTTAAAGCCTTTTGAATAAAATTTTTCCCCAAAACTTTTAATGACTTTTACCTCTTTCCCAATTTCTGGGAAAGAGGTATTGAGAATCGATCGTTAATAATGGATAGTGAATCACCGAGCGTTGATATATCGAGGAGCAAATGCAGCCAACCGACCCAGATAAATTCACCGAACAAGCATGGGATGCGATCGTAAAATCCCAAGATGTTGCCCGTCGTTATGGCAATCAACAATTGGAAGTCGAACACGTTATTCTGGCTTTGCTCGATCGCGAGGAAGGGTTGGCGCAAAGCATTCTCGACAAAGCAGCGATCGAAATTCCCAGATTTCGCCAACAACTAGAAACTTTTACCAAACGTCAGAAACGATATCCCTACACGACACAACTCTATCTCGGCCAAACTTTGGACGTGATGCTCGATCGCGCTGAAATTATTCGCAGCAGTTGGAACGATAAGCATATATCTGTCGAACATATTCTCCTCGGATTTGCGGAAGATGTCCGCATCGGACGCAAGTTATTCCGCAGTTTTAATCTCGATCCCCAAGATATCGAAGTGACCATTAAAGCGCTACGAAAATCGCAAAAAGTGGAAAAACCGGACTCAGAAGAGGAAGAAGAGGAGGAATCTTTAAGTCAGTATGGCATCGATCTCACAGAATATGCACGAGGGGGAAAATTAGACCCAGTTATCGGACGAGATGAAGAGATTCGCAGCTTGATTCAGATTCTCTCCCGTCGTTCTAAAAATAATCCCGTCTTAATTGGGGAACCGGGGGTAGGGAAAACCGCGATCGCAGAAGGACTCGCCCAGCGCATCGTCAGTGGAGATGTCCCAGAATCTTTACAAAATCGTCAGCTTTTTTCTCTCGATATGGGCAGTTTAATTGCCGGAACCAAATATCGAGGGGAATTTGAGAAGCGACTGCGATCGATTCTCGACAAAATCACTGACTCTGACGGACAAACGATTCTCTTTATCGATGAGTTGCATACGGTGGTGGGGGCGAGTTCCCAGCGCGGTACGATGGATGCGGGCAACTTACTCAAGCCCATGTTAGCGCGGGGAGAACTTCGCTGCATTGGAGCAACTTCTCTTGACGAGTATCGCAACCATATCGAAAAAGACCCTGCCCTCGAGCGGCGCTTTCAACAAGTATACGTGGGTCAACCCGGGATAGAGGAGACGATTTCAATTTTGCGAGGTTTAAAAGAACGCTACGAAGTCCACCACGGGGTTAAAATTACTGATTCTGCTCTAATTGCGGCGGCGAAATTGTCCGATCGCTACATTAGCGATCGCTTTCTGCCCGATAAGGCGATCGATCTCATGGATGAAGCGGCGGCGCGTTTAAAGATGGAAATTACCTCCAAACCGCTTGAATTAGAAGCGATCGAGCGGCGCTTGCTGCAATTGCAAACCGAAAAACTCTCCCTTGAAGGAGAAAAAAAAGCAGAAAGTGAGAATTTTGTCTCTGCTCCCCTCGAGCGCATCTTACAAGAAATTGCCGAACTAGCCGAGAAAAAAGAGAAACTCGATTCCCAATGGCAAGAGGAAAAGCAAATCTTAGAGGAAATTAACACCCTCAAAGAGCGAGAAGAGAAGTTAAAGCTCCAAATCAATCGCGCGAAGCGAGATGAAGAGCAACAACAAGTTTCTGAGTTGCAATACGAACGTCAGCAGTTGCAAAGCGATCGCGAGGAAAAAGAGGCAGGATTCCTTGCTCGACAGTCTGAAGGAACATCACTTTTGCGAGAGGAAGTCACAGAAGGAGATATCGCGGAAGTCGTGGCGCAATGGACGGGGATTCCTGTCAATCGCCTTTTGGCATCAGAACGACAGAAATTACTGCAATTGGAAGCCCATTTACACGAGCGAGTAATCGGTCAGGATGAAGCCGTCGCCGTGGTTTCTGCTTCCATTCGCCGCGCTCGGGCGGGGTTGAAAGATCCACATCGTCCCATTGGCTCATTTATGTTCCTCGGTCCGACAGGGGTCGGGAAAACGGAACTGGCGCGGGCATTAGCACAATTCCTCTTTGATAGCGAAGAGGCGATGGTTCGCCTCGATATGTCGGAATATATGGAGAAACATGCCGTTTCTCGCTTGGTGGGGGCACCTCCGGGGTATATCGGCTATGAGGAAGGAGGACAGCTAACGGAAGCCGTGCGCCGCCGTCCCTATTCTGTGGTCTTATTGGATGAGGTGGAAAAGGCGCATCGGGATATTTTTAATATTTTGCTGCAAGTCTTGGATGATGGGCGCGTGACGGACTCTCAAGGGCGTTTGGTGGACTTTCGCAATACTATTATCGTGATGACGAGTAATATCGGCAGCCATTACTTGCTCGAAGAGTTGAAAGGAAAGGGAAAAAACCAGAAAACGCAAAGCATTGAGGAACGTTTACAACAAAATATTCGTGACAGATTGGCGATCGCATTACCCGAACAGCAAACCGATTGGATTGAGGAGTTATGGCATAACTTTATTCAGGAGCGATCGCCAGATTTGTCCCTGTCGGATTTTCGGGTCTTGATTCGGGAAACGTTCCAAGAAACGGAAATTGATTGGTTAAAACAGGCGGTTTCTCGGGCGGAAAACGTTGAGGAATCTTCCGAAAAAGATGTGAAAGCGGCAATTTCCGCCGGCATTCGCGAAGCTTTGGCTGGAATGCAAGAACCGCAAGAAATGATTTCGACAAAAACGTTAGTTTTGGAAGCATTAAGCAATCATTTTCGCCCAGAGTTTCTCAACCGCGTCGATGAAAGGATTGTTTTTACACCGCTAAAACGGGCAGAATTGCGGCAAATTGTCGATATTCAATTGCAACGCTTGCAAAAATTAATGGCAGAACAAGAGATTACTTTAGAATTAACCGATGCAGCGCGGGATTATTTGGTAGAAGTCGGTTACGATCCGATCTATGGGGCGAGACCGTTAAAACGTGCCATTCAACGAGAGTTAGAAAACCCAATGGCGACGAAGATTTTAGAAAATGCGTTTGGGGAAGGAGATACTGCGATCGTAGATTGCAAAAATGGGGTTTTGAGCTTCGATCGCGAGTAAATGTTTCAACATAGAGAAAATAACATGATTACCGAGATTCAAGTTCAAAACTTTAAAAGCTATCAATTAGGAGTATTGCCTTTTGCATCTTTGACTGTTTTGATTGGAGCAAATGCGTCAGGGAAAAGCAATATTATCGAAGCGCTCAGATTGCTCGCAAGAATTGCAACAGGTGAACGATTGAGTTTGTTGGGTAAGACTCATCAAAAGCATGAAAGTCCATTCAGAGGAGAGATCGATAATCTGGGATATCGGGGAGCAAAATCATTTCAAATTTCTTGCAATATTAAAACTCAAAATTTTGAAGGCTGGAATCACTTTGAAATCGATCTAGAGCTTGGTGATGATGGAGATCTCCATGTTATCAAAGAAAAAATCACGGATCCAAAATCAACTGTTCCTCTATACCAAATTAGCAGCGAACCTCAAGGTGTAGGCAGTGATGTTGAAGTAGAATATAATAACTTTGCACGAGGCGGGAAAAAACCAAAAATTGTTTGTAGCAGCCATATGGCAATTTTTACACAATTGTTGAGTGAAATTCGGTTTCGTCAAGAAAACTCAGAGAGTCGAGAAAAAATTCCTCGAATTACCGAGAATTATGTGGAATGGTTGAGTAGCATTATTTTTCTAGAACCAGAGCCTAATGCAATGCGTTTTTATAGTCACAAAAGCGATAAACTCCTCGATCGACACGGAGAAAATCTCTCTGGCGTTCTTTACAATCTTTGCCAAAGTTCAGATATCAAGTCAAAAATCTTAGAATTTGTTAGAAGTCTCCCCGAACAAGATATCGAAAATATTGATTTTCTAGAAACTGCTCGTGAGGAAGTAATATTAAGGCTAACAGAAACCTTTGGTGGTATTTCAACTATTTATGATGCAACCAATCTCTCAGATGGAACCTTACGAGTTTTATCAATTGCAGCAATCTTATTTTCTGCACCAGAACACAGTATTGTTGTGATTGAAGAAATCGACAATGGGGTTCATCCAAATCGAGCAGAAAATTTACTCAAGCATATTTCTAGTATTGCCAAATCTCGCCATTTGCGAGTTTTAATTAGCAGCCACAATCCAGCATTACTTGATGCTTTACCTAACGAAGCTATACCCGAAACTGTCTTTTGCTATCGTAGTCCTGATAATGGTTCGAGCCAACTTATACGACTGCGAGACATTCCAGATTATCCCGAACTCATCGCCCAAGGTACTATCGGTCATCTGATGACACAAGGTTTATTAGAACGGTTTGTAAAATACCATCCCGATAGCGAGAAAAAAAAGCAGAAAGCAAGAGAATGGTTGGCTTCAATTAGTAAAGAAATGGAAACTGTTATATGAAAGCAATTGCGATTGTTGATACTTCTATTTTCTGCGAGATACTGAATATTCCTCATATGAATAGCTCTAGAGAGCAAGTAATCAAAAAATTTGGAAAGTTAATAGAACAAGGTACATTATTTCTTTTACCTATGGCTAGTGTTTATGAAACAGGTAATCACATTGCTCAATTGAGTGATGGAGGAAATCGTCGCCGTTATGCTGAAGTTTTTACCGAACAAGTTCACAAAGCAATTAATGGAGATTCTCCTTGGACAATTATGCAAATGCCAACGCTTCAAGAAGTTATAATCTGGTTGAATGAATTTCCAGACTCAGCAATGCGAGGGATAGGGATGGGAGATATCTCAATTATTAAAGAATGGGAAAAAACAATTGAGCAAAATCCTAATCGCCGCGTGTTTATCTGGTCTTTAGACGACGATTTGATGGGTTACGATCGTCAGCCATAATATAATTGAGCGAACGCAAATTTCATTCTCTACCAATTTTTAGCAAGAAATAACACAACAAGTACAATCTGATGGATACTCTTTGATGCAAACATCTCCTTATCAATGAATATTATACTAATCACGATTCTCTTAAGGATTGAAATCCCGCAAACTGTTAGTTTTACGACGGCTATACTAATTGGTTTCGCCTTGTTCTTGGGACTGCTGTCCCTCGCCAGTCTCATCTATTTTCAGATTCCCAAAGCCATTGAATATCTCACGCAAAAACTAGCTTCTCCTGAATTCAAAGAAGTTTTTGAGCAAGTTTTTCAGCCCTATCAAAAGAGACTCAGTTGGTTAATTCTCTTTATAGCGATCGATCTGATTATTCTCGCGATCGCATTCCCAAATTGGCTAAAAATACTAGAATTTCCTTTCGGCTTATTTATTGCCATTAATATTAGTATTCTCGGCTTTAAATTTTTAAACCATTTCTTTGAAGGCTATCTTCTCGAAGTCGTTTTAGAAGATACAACAAATATTAATAGCGAACTCCTCGCTCTTGCTCAGTTTGTCGCTAAATCCGTTTTAGTTCTTATTATTATCTTTTTCTTTGCTCAAACTCATCACATTAACTTAATCGGTTTAATTGCCAGTTTAGGGGTTGCTGGAGCCGCGATCGCTTTTGCCTCCCAAAAGATTCTCGAACAAATTCTCTGGAGTGTTGTTTTGTACCTCGATCGCCCGTTTAATGTTGGCGACTATATTCATCTCTCTGACGGAATTATCGGTCAAGTTGAAACAACGGGATGGCGTTCTACGAAAGTTCGATTATCGGGAAAAAATACTTTAGTTATCGTCCCAAATAGTTCTTTAGCACAAACTAATATTGAAAATTTAACAAAAGCTAGAAGAGTTGTTTTAATTGTCGATCTTATCTTTTTCCGAACCATGTCCGACGAAGAAAAAGCGCTGATTCGACAACTTATTTTAGAGAGTACGAGAGAAATTCTAGGGATTGATTCGCAGCTAACTCAAATTATGTTCCAAGACGAAATAGATGCTTCCGAACAGAAGCGCGTTCGTACTCAAGCTATTTTCTTTGTTTTGGGATCTGCGGAAAATTCAATGGAGTTGCGAAAGAATCTCTTGGTTATTGCTCGTGCCAATATTATTGAACAACTGCGAAACTATGGCATTGACTTCAAATTTGAGGAGAAAATTGTTGATATTACTCAACCCATGCGAATATAGTTTCACGTTACCATAAAATCGATAACTGATGCCAGAAGATTTGCAGTTGAGTCAACTCGATCCAGAGATTCTTAGAGAAGTTCTCGAATTTGCTTTAAGATTGGGCTTATTTCTCGGTAGTGCGGCGATCGCACCCATGTTAGGGCGATCGCTTCCTCGGCTGTTACGAAGACTCTTATTATTTAATCAAGGTTATACTGACATTAATACGAGAGAAGTCTACCATCGCTACTTAAAACCCGTTCAAAATGCGATCGCGGTCATGGGGACTTTAATTTTTATTGCCCTCAATTTGAATTGGCTGATTATTTATGACGAACTTTATACTTTTATTGGCTTTTTTATCTATTCAGCACTATCGATCGGGATCGTTTGGTTTGCTTCCCAAGCAACTCGACAAGTTATCCGGCAATCTGTTATTAGTTTGGTACGGCGTTGGTTTGGAGAAGTGAACGAGGTCGTTCTGATTTTTGAAACGCTGATTTATATTGTTATTGTTCTAATTGCGATCGTGATTTTTGCCCGAGGATTGAGACTCGATCTGTTTACCCTTGGAGCCAGTTTGGGTATTGGTGGAGTCGCTGTTGCTTTTTCTTCTCAGCAAGCCCTCGGACGGCTTTTTGGCACCTTAGAGCTTTATCTCGATCGCCCTTATGTCCCGGGAGAATACATTCGCGTTACCTTTAATCCTTATGCTGAAGATATCTACGGTCGTATCGAATCTATTGGTTTGCGATCGACTAAAATTCGCATTGTTGCTCGCAATACGGTCATGATCGTTCCTAATTCAATGATGGCAAGTTTAAATATTGAAAATATTAGTCGAGGCAAAAAAATTATGGCGATTCTCTGTTTGGATTTTATTAAGAGTTTAAAAGAAAGCGAGCGCGCTCTCGTTCGGCAAATTATTGAAGAAGCAAGTTTGGTCTTTCGCGATCTCGATCGTGCTAGCACTCAAGTACAGTTTAGTTCCTCAGAAAATTCTTTGGGAACTCGCGCTCGAGCGATCTTTTTTCTGACAGGATCGAGTAAAAATTCGGTTGAGTTACGCAAAGGACTGTTAGAGTTAGCCAATGATGCGATCGCAAAAAAATTAGCAGCTTACAATATTACTTTTACAACGCCAGAACCTATTGTTTATATTGATTCTCCCATGTCCATTTAATCAATCAGCAATAAAAAATTATCAATTATCAAGTCAATTATGAATGAACAAAATTCTCCCGATCTGAGTTCAGATACCGAAACTGACATTCCCGATCGCAGCAACGAAGCTCCTACTAAAAATCTGCAAGAACAACATGTTAATCTTAAATTAGAGGTCGAAAAAATTTATCGCCAAGTCGAGCGACTGCGAAGTTGGCTGCAAACTTTAGTGAGCGGTTTATTGGTCTCTATTCTGATTGCAATCGGAGTTGCAAGTTGGTTTTCATATCGACTTTTACTCGAAGAAAAAAGAGCAAATCAAGAAACACAACAAACTCTAGAAATACAAACAGAAATGTTAGAACGCCTCGAAATTCTAGAAGAAAAAATTGTTAGCCAAGAGCGTCAAATTAGACAAAATCGAGAACAAATTTCTCAAGACTTAAATTCTCTGATTGAGGAAAATCGCCAGCAGTTACAACAATTACGCGAACAACTCGAAAAAGTAAAAGCTGACAAACAAACTAAAGCGGAATAATTAAATCGTTAAGACAATACCCATCCCTCTAAATTTAAGCTAATATTTAGATAAAATCCGACCGTGCGATCGCCTTTTACTCAAAGTCTTTATTATTAAACTGAGGGAGGAAAATGTTTAAACCCATTGCGACCATTACAATTGCCCTTTTAAGCCAACTTCTTATGGCCAACTCTCCAGCTTTTGCCAACCCCGATCGAGTCGCTCAAAATCAAGATGTTTTTCCGGGAGATTGGGCGTATGAAGCCCTACAAAACCTCTCAGAAAATTATGGTTGTCTGACGGGCTATCCCGATGATACGTTCCAAGGAGAGCGTGTTTTAACCCGCTATGAATTTGCAGTCGGTTTAGTCTCCTGTATTGAGTCGATCGAAAGCCGCATTCTCGAAGATAGAGACTTCTCGACCCGAGCAGAATGGCAAGAAATCCAGCAATTTTTGCAAGAAACTTCGACCAAACTGGATCTTCAAGAAACTTGCGTTGAAACTTTAGAGGAACGTTAAAATAACTATTCCTTGCTCGCTATTTACAATTCGTTAAAATAACTGGAGAATAATGAAACGCAGTATTTTCATTGCTTTTGCGATCGCAGCTGCCAATATTGTTAGCTTCTCTTCTCTGCTTACACAAAGCCAAGAATTACCGACAGCATTTCAAGGTCGCGCACCGCGTCTTGAGGAAGTGAGAAGCAGTTCGTCGCGCATTTACTCGAATCGAGCCAAATACTATTTCACCATTACCTTACCCGACACTGCCGAAACCCCTTTACAAAGCGTTATGATTCAACAACGGGGCGGTCAAGAACGTATTCGCTTTAAACTCGAAGAAACGATCGCCTTTATCGGCACATACAGCGATCGCGGACAACCGTTAAAGATTCAAAATGTCACCTACGATGAATCTAGGCTTGCTGTTACGGTCGAACTCGAAGCCGCAATCTCTCCCGGTACAACCCTGAGCATTCGGCTTAAACCGCGACGCAACCCCAGATGGGGTGGTGCTTATGGATTTGGGGTCGCGGTATTTCCCCCGGGAGACAATGCACGAGAACTGTATTTAGGGGCGAGAAGATTGACTTTCTACGAACGTTTGCGCCCGGGATATTGGTAACGGTTCAAAAAGGTGAAACGCTAGAAAAATAATGCTAAACTGAGACCGAGAATAAATGAATAATCGTGCATTCATCCTCAAAACCTTCTAATTTTCAGAAGCTATTTAGTTAAGGAGAATACTATGGAAGTTCTCGGTTACACTCACATGGCGGTGACCTATGAAGAAACCGTCGGATCTCTGGGAATTCGCTCGATCGCACTTCCCCGCAAATTAAATTTAAAACAAATGGGCAGCGCGATCGCGATCGCGGGTCTGCTTGTTTTTGGCGGCGTTACGGCGATGGTTGCTTCTACCCTATCTCGTTCTAATGTTACTCCCATTCATCAAGAGGTTCCGGGATTCTAAGAATTCCCCATAATATCCCACGCTAAATCCCAACTCTTTTCAAGGGTGGGATTTAATGCTGCATCCGTATTTTCTCGTCAAAACGTTCCCCTTCGTCTAGAAATCCAGACGAAGATAGGGATGAGTAATAACTTTTAAGGTTTTTAAAGTCGGATCGCTGCATCCTTCAAGATTAATCGTTGTTCCCAAAGTACGCAGTTCTTGTAAGCGATCGAGGACAGCAGCAGAAATGGCTTCCCCCGGCATTAATAGAGGGATACCGGGAGGATAAGGACAAATTAATTCTGCACTAATACGATCGCCAGCATCCTCGAAACGAACGGTTTCTGTGGGGGCAAAATAAGCCTCTCGGGGAGAGATGGAGGAGATGGGAGAAATGGGAGAAATAGGAGAAATAGGAGAAATAGGAGAAATAGGAGAAATAGGAGAAATAGGAGAAATAGGAGATTGGCGATGATTTTGTTCTAGGATTTGGTAGGCTTCTACGAGGCGATCGCAATCTTCTTTAGTATTAGCAAAAGTGAGGACGAAAGTTAAATATTGCAATTCGGGCAATTCTGCGGTTACACCCAAGCGATCGTACAAGATTTCATCAGCAGCAAAACCGCTTAAGCCTAATTGTGTTGCATCGATCGCCACTCGAGTGCGATCGAGGGTTGCTGTTGTGGGTTCAAAAACGACCAGATCGGGAATTGTAGCGAGGCGATCGCGCACCTCCTCGACTAAGTTTAAGATTCTCGCTAATAATTCTTCCCCTTGGGTTGCCATTTGATGTCGGGCGGCATCTAAGGAAGCTAATAAAATATGATTGGGGCTAGTCGATTGAACTAAGCGCAAAGCATTAGTAATGCGATCGCCAGACACGCGATCGCCTTGCAAATGTAACATCGAGGCTTGGGTCATTGCTCCGAGAGTTTTATGGGTAGATTGTACGGCAATATCTGCTCCCAAAGAGAGTGCCGATGGCGGTAAATTGGCATGAAAGGCAAAATGCGCCCCATGTGCTTCGTCCACTAACAGAGGCATATTGTATTGATGCGCGAGAGAAGCGATCGCGGCCAAATCTCCGCAAATTCCGTGGTAGGTGGGATAGACGACCAGCACGGCTTTCGCGTCGGGATGCTCTTTTAATACAACTTTGAGGGTCTCTGGAGTAATACTGGTGGCGAGATTGCGATCGTATTCGAGGGTCACAAAAATAGGAATAGCACCGGAAAGAACCAGCCCCGATATTGCTGATTTATGCACGTTGCGAGGCAAGATAATTTTATCCCCCGGTCTGCAAGTTGCTAAAATTGCTGCGACTATTCCAGAGGTGGAACCATTGGCCAGAAACCAAGTTTGCTTTGCTCCAAATGCCTCGGCTGCCAATGCTTGCGCTTCCTGCATTACCCCTTCAGGGGGAAATAAACTGCCAAATTCTGGCAACTCTGGTAAATCTGCACGAAAAACTTCTCGTCCTAACCAATCCCTCAAGCGATTGGGAATTCCCTGCCCTCTTTTGTGTCCCGGAACGTAAAATATTGCCAGAGGTTGGTGAGCAATGGCTTTTATGGCAGCGATTAGAGGTGTTTTGGTTTGGTCGAGAGGCATGTCATTTCAATGAACAATGAACAATTATCAGTTCCGATCGCTAAAGCAGGAGGCTTGAAATTCGGAATATTTGGGGTTTTCCCTTTGAAGAGAAAGATTTAAAACTTTACTTTTTTGATCGCGCAAAGTAAATTTTAATTAATTACGGGATAGGTGATTTATCGCAGCAGTAACTATCGAATTTTCAGTCAAGCGCCCATCTTTCATTTTAACGATGCGATCGGCAACATCTAGAATACAATTATCCCAAATTTATGGGCAAACCCGTAGAGTTTTTCTCTTAATTACGCCTGATTCTTCTAGCAGGATTTCCTACTACCGTAATGCCACTACAAATATCTTTAGTGACAACACTTCCAGCCCCTACAACAGCATTATCGCCAATTGTAACACTGGGTAGAATGATAGAACCGCCTCCTATCCAAACATTGTTGCCGATAACAACAGGATGAGCAAATTCATATCCCATTTCTCGTCGCCGAGGATCGAGAGAATGACCTGCAGTATAAACCTGCACGCCCGGGCCGAATTTCACATTATCGCCAATCCAGACTTCAGCACAATCAAGAATCGTGCAATTAAAATTTATATAAACATTATTTCCTATGTTCAAATTATACAGATAATCACAAAAAAATGGGGATTCAATGTATAAATTAGAGCCATAAGAACCAAAATATCTACTTAAACTCTCGATTTGTAGTGATACATTGAATTCTCTACACAACTCGTGTGCGTGCATCCTTTCTTTGACCAAACTAGGATCGGATGCAATGTACTCTACACCTGATAACATCTTATCTTTCTCTGTATCCATAAGAGTCACCAAAGGGAATAATTTGTAGTTGCGGTATAACTTCCTTGACAGGATAAGATTATTGCAATTCATGGATCGATGTCAACTACTTTCTCCTCTCCATCCGAATCTCTTTTTCTTAATCGCGTTCGGCACATCATTCAACTTAAATAAATGAGCCTTGTACTGAAAAAAGCTGTATTTTCGATGAAGCCATCCCCAAATTAATGCCAATTTCCCGATCGCAGGACAATCACGCCGCAGAACCAACGATAGAATTTTCGGTTAAATGTCCATCCTCCATTTTGACAATGCGATCGGCAATATCTAAAATACGATTGTCGTGGGTGACTAAGAGAATCGTACAACCCTGTTCTCGTGCTAGCTTTTGCATTAAAGTCACCACATCGCGACCGGATTTACTGTCGAGGGCGGCGGTAGGTTCGTCTGCTAATACTATTGCAGGATGGGCAACTAGGGCACGTGCGATCGCAACCCGTTGTTTCTGCCCTCCAGAAAGATTATGGGGATATTGTTCAATATATTCTCCTAAACCCACTTCTTCTAAGATGCTTGTTGCTTTTTGGCACATTTGCGATCGCGTCAATATTCCGTGAACTTCCAACCCCATTTGCACGTTTTGCAGGGCGGTTAAACTTTGATGTAAATTATGTGCTTGGAAAATATAACCATTATTGCGCCGCGCTTGCACTAATTTTTCTGGACTTGCCCCGCACAGTTCTTGCCCTAGCATTTTCAAGCTCCCAGTTTGGGCGGAACGCAAGCCGCTCACGAGGGTTAAAAGTGTAGTTTTTCCCGAGCCAGAAGGACCCATCATAATCACAATTTCTCCAGAATTAATTTCTAAATTAATCCCAAAAAGAACTTGTTTTTGAAGTTGTCCTTGACCGAAATAGTAATCGAGATTTTCAACGGCAATGACAGGTATTTTATTCATAATGAAAGAGAAGAAAATAACCAAAAACAATTAAAAAATATCCGCAGGATCGGCAGCTTGCAATCTTCGAGTAGCGATCGCGCCAGAAATACTGCACATCACAAGGGTTAAAACAAATACTCCAATGGCTCGAGTTAGGGTCATAAACATGGGTAAAGCGGTTGCTTTTTTCGCTAAGGCATATAAGCCAATCGAAATCCCCAACCCCGGAAAAAAGCCAAAAGCTGCTAAGATTAGTGCTTCCTCAAATACCACCCCGAGCAAATAAGAATTGCGATAGCCCATTGCTTTAAAGGTGGCATATTCTGCCATGTGTGCATTAACATCGGTCGAAAGAATTTGATAGACAATAACAACGCCAACGATAAACCCGATCGCGACACCAAAGCCAAAAACAATCCCGACGGGACGATTGGTCGCCCAATAGGTTTTCTCTTTATTAATAAACTCTTCAAGGGTTAAGGTTTGCACGTCATCGGGTAAATGAGCATCAAGCATGGCTCTCACCTGCACTGGATTGTTATTGGGTTTAAGCTTTAATAAGCCTAAACTCACGGTTCCCGCTTGTCGTTTTGGCATCAAGCGCAAAAAGTTTTGATCGCTGGTAATAATAACGGCATCGGCTGCAAAAGAAGCCCCCATTTCAAAGAGTCCGCCAATCATAACGGTACGGCGTTCAATCTCGGTGGTGACGGTTTTCCCCAGTTCTGTTTTCGCGATCGCTTCTTCGTATTCTCCTCGGGCGGCGCGATCGAATAATACGGTATCGGGGAGTTTAATCTCATTTAATTTTTGGGTAATTTCCGGCAGGGCAAAAGCTGGACGATCGGGATTCATGCCGATAACCATCACGTTTGTTTTTTGCTGGGTTTGTGGGTTTTTCCATTGCACGGAATTCACATAAAGTGCTTCGGCGGATTCAATTCCCGGAATGTCAAGTGCTTGATATAAGCGCCGTCGAGGAAAAGTGGATAGTTCCGACCAATTCAGCGCCTGGGTATTCATAATGACAATATCGGTTTGCAAGTTTTTATGGAGTAGTGTATTGCTACTCAAAAGGGCATTCAAAAAGCCGAATTGCATGAAAATTAAGATATCTGCAAAGGCAATTCCCGACATTGCTGTGAGCAGACGAGTAATATCGTGTTTGAGTTGCAACCACCCCAAAGGAGTCCGATTGATTAATGCGGCGAGTCGTTTTTTCATAATTCAATGGCCACCGTGACTTGTAAATTGGTCAGTCCGAGAACTTTTTCGCTGGAAGTTTCCTCGAGTTTGACCCTAACTTCGATGACTCTGGCATCAGTATTGGCAGCAGGATCGGCATTAATTACATCTTGGCGCAGGACTTGCAGTCCAATTTGTTCGACGGTTCCGCGTAATTCTTCGGGGACAGCATTACTGGTCACGATCGCCGGTTGACCGGTTTTAATTTTGCTAATATCGCTTTCGTAAATTTCCGCGATCGCATACATCTCTCGGGTTTGTCCGATGGCAGCAATGCCTTCGCTGGCAATAATTTCTCCGGGTCGCGTATAAATTTCGATAACTTGTCCGGCTTGAGGAGAGCGCACAAAAGCGCGATCTAAGTCGGCTCGGGCGCGTCCGACGGCGGCAAGAGTGGCTTTGAGTTCTGCGGTGGCGACTTCTACATCCACTGGGCGCACTTCGGCAATGCGATCGAGGGTCGCGCGGGCTTCTCGCAATTGTTCTTGTTGGGAGGAGCCAACGCGATCGCGCTCTGCTTTGGCTTCCTGTAACTGCCATTGCAGGCGATCGAAGGTTAAACGCTTGCTATCTCGATTTGATGCGGAAATAGCCCCTTCCTCGTACAGGCTCTGATAGCGATCGTATTCGACTTTGGCATTATTTAACTCGGCTTGCAGGCGGGCGATCGCGGCTTCTCGGGCGGCGAGTTGAGTGCGGCGATCGGCTTGAATGCGGGAAATCGTAGCGCGTTGTGCCTCGATCGCTCCTCGTTGCGCTCCAGCTTGGATGCGGTTGAGATTAGCGCGGGCAACTTTCACTTGTTCTTCGGCTTCCTTTAAAAGCGCTTGCAAGCGATCGCGACTGTCTAAAATTGCGATCGTTTCTCCTTTTTTCACCCAACTCCCTTCCTCAATTAATAATCTCTCAATGCGATTGCTATCTGCGGAGGACGGAGAAGACAGGCGAATCACTTCCCCCCGAGGCTCTAATCGTCCCAGTCCCGTCACGGTTTCAATTTCTGGCAGAGCAATAGCAGGAGCTTCCGTCGCGGGCTGAAATACAGTCATTCGAGAGGTAATAAAAGCCCCTCCACCCGCACTCAAAAGCGCCGTCAAAATCACAATACTGAAAGATTTTAGCGATCGAGGGCGATCTACTGTTCCATTGTGAACCATTGTTCTTTCTCCTGTCGAACACCTCGCGACATTCAATGCTAAAATAAAACTAAACAGTTTCGTTTTATCTGTTTTAAGATTAAACTACTCAGTCTCATAAAGTCAAGCGATGCACTCAAAATCTTCTAACTCCTCTGGTCGCCAAAAATCCAACGAGAAAGCCGCAGCCATCCTAGAAGGCGCAATGATAGAGTTTTTGACCCACGGCTATGCTGCGACGAATATGGACGGCGTAGCGGCGGCGGCGGGGGTTTCTAAAGCCACGGTTTATCGTTATTTTCAGGATAAAGAGAGTTTATTTGTTGCCCTAGTGAAGCGATTGGCAGAAGAAAAGTATCGCACGGTTTTTAATCCGTTTAATGATAAAATATTAAAAGAAGAACCAAAAATTTTTTTACATCACCTCGCGACCAAAGTGTTAGAAACTGCCGGGCAAGATCCGCAAATGCAAGCCTTTTTGCGAACAATTATCGCCGAGTCTGGAAGATTTCCCGAATTATCCCATCCTTATATTGAAAATTTAGCCAAACCCGTATTAGAAACCTTGAGTAAATATTTTGCTTCTCGTACTGAATTTGCGGGAAAAGATGCAGAAGTGTTGGCTCGATCTTTTATCGGTTCAATCATTTATTTTGTTTTACTTCAAGAAATTTTACAAGGTAAAAAGACTTTACCGATGGAACGCGATCGCTTTGTTGCCGGTTTAGTTGATTTATTTCTCTAAAAGAAAATTGAAAAGGAAGGCTAATTTTTAGCCCTCCCAAAAAACGGTACGATTCTCCATACAACTATAGCTGTAAGGCTTAATCATAAACCTTATACTTTATTCCATCTATCTCTTTGGTATATACTAACTCGCTGTCACTAAATCCTCGAACACCGGTGCAAGGATAATATAAACCGATCGCTTCATAGAATACAGAGCCATCCCAGTTCTCTATACCATTCCATGCTGTTCCATCCGTCCAATGAGATGACCAACCAAGTTCACTTGCAAGAGTTTTTGCAGCTTTTTGTATCTTTAGTCCTCTATCATCGTGGTCACATTGATCCCATGCAGGAGCATAACTATCGACACAAGCATAATCACCAGCATCAGAAGATTCCGAACTTGAACCCATAATAGATTCACACCAAGTTTCCCCAGCTAAAGCGCTTGGGATAAAAAGCATCATGCAAGCTAGACAAAGAATTAACGAAACTTGTATTTTTCTGAAAAATTGATTCATGGATTGGTTTCCTAAAACTTACTTTCGACTTGTAAAGTATAGTCAAACGATGAAAATCAATAGAAATAGATCCAAAAATTTTAATTTTTAGACAGTGTAGGAGAGGTTTTGAACCCCTAGTAGATCGATAATGAAAAGAACAATTTAACGATCGAGTTAATTATTTTCAATTAGAGTAGATTGTCGGGATCGATTCCTTGTTGTCGAAGCAGTTTGAGAAGTGCTTGTTTTTGTCGGCGTTCTTCTTCTAAAATTGCAGTGGTGCGATCGGCTCTTTCTCGTTCGATATTGGCTCTTTCTCGTTCGCGATCTGCACGTTCCCGCTCAAAATACGCACGTTCTTCAGGAGTAGGAAGCCAATTTCCGACCGCATCATAAAAACGCAGCCAGAGCATTTCTACCTCCTCATAACTTCCCAGCCATTGTCCCAAACCCAAACCCAACTCCTCAAACCACAATCGACCCTCCCATAACTCTAATTCCTCATATCCGCTTTCCTCAAGATGAAACCCGCGAAAGCGATTATCGTAGCGGTCATAAATAACATAATAAGGAATCTGTAAGATTTGTTCGTAAACTTCCCATTTTGTCGGGGGATCGTTAACTTGTCTTTCTGTCAATCCCAAATCTTCATCCTCCGTACCGGGAGAAGCCAATTCCACTACTAAAAAAGGACTCACTTGTTCTTGCCAAATAACATAACTCAAGCGTAATTCTTCTCGCGTTTTACTTTGGGGAACGCCTAAAACCAGAAACCAATCAGGTCTTTTGTACCAGCGAGTATGCTTGAGATCGTAATAGAGATTGAGATCCTTAGCAATAAAATAATCTTCGCGGGAATAACGTGGAGATTGACAAGTTTGAGTTAATAAATTGGGTTGAAAATCGTGAAATTCGTCTGGCAAACCGGGTTCCTCTGGGTCTTCGCTGGGTAGATCGTACATTGTGGGCAGAGAGTTTTTCTGCTGAGAATGTTGCGGTTGGAGTTGAACCATAAGAGCTAAGAGAACGCACTAATAGAGACAAGTGTATCATAAAATAATTAATTTTCCCCCAAAATCCGCTTGCGACGCTTGCGGGCAATTTCTTGTAAATCTGCCGTGCGATCGGTTTCATCCACAATTTCTCCCGTTAATACTTCGAGGACATCTTCAAGGGTAACAACACCCGAAACCCCGCCATATTCATCAGCAACCACAAATAAATGTTCGCGTTTCTTTTGGAATTCTTGCAATAATTTATCTGCCTTCATGGTTTCGGCAACAAAACAAACTGTCCGCGTTAGACTTGCGATCGCAATATCGGTTTTATCTTCTAACAGGGCAACCAATAGCTCATTTTTTAATGCTAAGCCAATAACTTCATCAATGGTTTCATCAATAACAACAATACGGCTGTGTTGCGAAGCGATAATATCTTCTTTCACTTCTGCTAATGTTGAGCTTCCACGCAAGTACGTCATTACCGTTCTCGGAGTCATAATCTCGTGTGCCAAGAGATCGTTAAGGCGAAAAACGCGCTGGATCATATCAGCTTCATCATCTTCAATAATGCCTTCTTGATGTCCAATTCTGGCTAAAAATTTAATTTCGGCTTCATTGGTTGTCGGCTTCTTTTTACCTCGAATAAAAGGTGTTGTTGCTCGTTCGATAAACCAAACAATCGGTGCTAAAATAAAAACTAATCCCGTGACTGGAATGGCAATCCATATCGCAATTGGCAAAGCGTGACGCTCTCCTAATGTTTTAGGGATAATTTCCCCAAACATAATAATCAGTAAAGTTAAGAAAGCAGAAAAAATCCCCAACCAAGTATCGCCAAAAACTCCTGTAGCAATGCTGCCAATGACAATACTACCAACAATATTAAAAATATTGTTTAAAATAACAACTGTTGCGATCGAACGATGTATGCGAGAGCGCAAAGCAAATAGTGTGAGTTCCGATCGCTTTTTGGACTGTCCGAGTTGTCGAACTTTAATCGGAGAAACGGATAAAATTGCAGTTTCTGCTAAAGCGCAAAATGCCGAACCGACAAGGACAAAAAAGACAACGAAAATTAAAGCGATCATAAAAATGGAGTAAAGGAAAATTGGTAAGGATTAATGAGAGTACAGAAGGCGAAGGATCGTCGATCTTGAATTGTAAACTTTGGGAAATTTTTATTCTGTTTGTATGGCAAAGTTCTAGCCTGAATACATGTCTGGATTTTGAATTTTTACATCGATTATGCCGCAAAAAAGTATATTGTAAGAAGTATGTCGCAAACAACTTTCGATCGCCTCGCTCCTTTTATTCAAGAATATATTTACAATCAAGGCTGGCAACAATTGCGAGACGTGCAAATTTTGGCTTGTCAGGTTATATTTGAAACGAATGCTCATCTCTTATTGGCTACCGGAACGGCATCCGGGAAAACGGAGGCTGCTTTTTTACCAATTCTAACGCTTCTTGACGAACAGCCTGCAAAAACAATTGGCGTTCTTTATATTAGTCCAATTAAGGCTCTCATTAACGATCAATTTGAGCGTCTCAACGATCTCCTCCAGCAAAATCATACCCGTATTTTTGCATGGCATGGGGATATCCCCTCGAGTCGCAAGCGAAAATTGCTAGAATCTCCTTCTGGTATCTTGCAAATTACGCCGGAATCCCTAGAAAGTTTATTAATTAATCATGATTCTGCACTACCTCGACTCTTTGGCGATCTGCGTTTCATTGTGATTGACGAGATTCATTCTTTCATGGACTCGGAAAGAGGCTATCAAATTTTATGTCAACTGGTTCGTCTTTCTCGTAGTATTCATCAAATTCCACGTCGTATTGGCTTATCTGCTACTTTGGGGGATTATGAAATCGCCAAGCAATGGCTGAAAATGGGGACAAATTTATCAGTTATTGCCCCAGAAATTCAAGATAATTCTCGCAAAGTACGTTTAGCTGTCGAGTATTTTTTGCTTCCTGCTGAAATCGAACCTACAGATCCTTATTATCGCTATTTATTTGCGATTACTAAAACGAGTAAATCTTTGATTTTTGCGAATAGTCGTACCGATACAGAATCAGTTATTGCGAATTTACGTTCTTTGGCGCGATCGCAAAATGCACCAGATATTTATCACGTCCATCATGGTAGTATTTCAGCATCTTTGCGCGAAGATGCTGAAACGGCCATGCGATCGGATACTTATGCTGTAACTGCAGCCACATTAACGCTAGAATTAGGTATCGATCTTGGTCAACTCGAGCGAGTGATTCAACTCAATTCGCCGTTATCTGTTGCCAGCTTTTTACAAAGATTGGGACGCACGGGACGGCGAGAAATGCCTGCGGATATGCGTTTTATTTGTTCGGAAGCAGAACGATCGGGAGATGAGTTTTTACCGGATTTAATTCCTTGGCAATTATTACAAACTATTGCTATCATTCAATTATATATTGAAGAAAATTGGCTCGAACCCATTCAACTGCTACACTATCCTTATAGTCTTTTGTATCATCAAACTTTGAGTATTTTAGCTGCTCGAGGAGAGCGATCGCATTCAGAATTGGCTGAAGAAGTTTTAAGTTTGCCTGCTTTTCAAAATATTTCTCCCAGAGATTTTCAACAACTTCTCAATTACTGGAAAAATTTAGAACATCTTGAAGAAACAGAGAATAATACTTTGATTCTGGGAATAGTAGGGGAAAAAATTGCGAGAAACTTTCAATTTTATGCTGTTTTTGATGCCCCTGTCGAATATATTGTGCGGGGAGAAGCAGGAGAAATTGGCAGTATTTTTACACCACCACCTCTCGGCGAACAATTTTCTCTGGCGGGGAGAACATGGCAAGTGATTGATGTAGACTATGGGAAAAGAAATATTTGGGTCAAACCGATTTCTGGAATTGCTAATATTGCTTGGCGCGGTCGCGGTATGGGAAAAATTCATACAAAAATATTGTATAAAATGAGAGAGATTTTATTTCAAAAGGCTGATTATCCTTATTTATTACAAGGTGCAAAAACAAGATTGCTAGAAGTACAAAACTTAGCACGACGCTACGATCTCGATCGCAAAATTATCTATCCTCTCGATCGCAATTCTTACTGTATTTTTCCTTGGATGGGAACAAAAACCTTCAATACTTTAGAAAAATGGCTCTATTTTGTGCTAGGGGACTTTATGAACGTAAAAATTGTTAAATCTTTGTCTCCTTATTATTTACTTTTAAAATCGGGAGAACAAACTTCTGCGATCGCACTCCAAGAAACAATTGTAAATTTATGTCAACAAAACTTGACTCCAGAAGATATTACTGCATTTACCGACTCTCCCCAACGACAGAAATATGATAAATTTATTCCCGATAACCTTTTGCGAAAAGCCTTTGCTTGGGATTATTTAGATATTGCAGAATTGCAAGAAATTGTTAAGACTTGGTAAAAGAGGACAAATGACACAAACTGTTTGGATTGCTAGACACGCAAACCGTTTTGATTTTGTTAATCCTGAATGGTTTAATACAGCAGAACATCCCTACGATCCACCTTTATCCGAAGATGGGTTTATACAGGCAAAAGAATTAGGGAAACGCTTGCAGTTAGAGAAGATCGCGCATATCTTTGCTTCTCCCTTTCTTCGCACGGTACAAACTGCCAATGAAGTTGCGTATTTTCTCGATTTACCAATTAAATTAGAAACGGGACTTAGTGAATGGTTAAATCCTGATTGGATGCCTAAAATGCCCGATCGCTTACCTCCAGAAGTGTTAGCACAGAAATATCCAAGAATCGATCTACGCTATGAATCTCGCGTTATTTCAGCATATCCAGAAACTGAAGAAGATGTTATGGCCAGAACTGCCCAAACCGTGCAAAAATTAGTCTCAGAATTTTCTGAGGATATTTTATTAATCGGTCACGGTGCATCGGTATTTGGAGCAACGCGAGGATTAGTCCCAGAATGTCCTAATTTTAGGGTTGCGTTATGTTGTTTATCTCAGGTTGTTAAAGAGTCGGAGAAATGGGTTGTAGCATTAGAGGCAGATACTTCCCATTTAAGCCACAGTGAAAGTAAAGTTCGTTTTAATTGATATTTTTTAATTGTACCACAGAGACACAGAGAGCGCAGAGAGAGAGTTTTGCTTATTTTGTTATTTGTGGTTTCTTTTTGACTGTTATTTGTCGTTTTAAGATATACCCGATCGCTGTTTCTGAGAGGGAGCATTTTCTAAGAGCAATGCTTTTGTTTCCGACTCTCCTAAATGGCGTAATTGTCGCGTCATTTGTAGATTAATGAGTGCGATCGCAATGCCTTGACCGAGAAAAGTGATTGGAGTTATGCTAAAACGTTGAACAATAAGGATGGGAACAATGGAAGTTATCGATAATGCGGGGTTAATCTTTGAAATTTCTGGAATCATGGCGATTAGTGGCGGTACAAACGATAAAATTGCTACTGTTGCGATCGCCAAAGCAACCCGTTGTTTGAATTTTTGTAGCAGTATCCATTGAACGAGACTCCCATAGAGTAAAATAACACCATTACTGACGAGTAAAGCAATTATCAGCAAGAAACGCGATCGATCCAAAGGCAAGAACAAAATTGTACCGATCGCAATCGTAGAAGTCAAAAGCAAATTCAAAGCGATCGCTAGAATTGCTGGACTTTGTTCTCCCCATAGTAAATCCCATAATAAATTCTTTTGGGTTGTTTGGTGGTGGTATCGCGACCAATTTTGTAAGGTTTTGCGATGAGGACTTAAAGCAGCAATAAACCCACATAATAAAAGGAATTGGAGGATTAAAATATCCGAAAAGTTTTTAAATAAATAATGATCTTGATTGTTCTGGAGAGAAAAGCCAATTGAAATGATAATAATACTGCTACTCAACCAATAACTCTGTCCTTTACTGATAAGGGAAATATTGCGGCTTTGAAAACGGCGATCGAGACTAGACCAAAGCCAATAAATAACGAAGCTATAATTAACTAAAGTAAAAACAAAAGCAACTATTGAATTGCCAAAGACGAAACCATTAAACCAAGTTAAATTTGCAAAGTAGTTTATGCTTAAATAATTAGGAAGATTAGAATAATATGGAGTTTGACTTGTTAAATAAGGAAGAAAATAGCCGGGATAAAATATCGCGAGCCAATTGAAAGTACCAATTTGAAAATAAACATTATCGTACAAAAATTTTAGGGCAAAGACGAACGTAAAGCCAAAAATAAAACTACTGCCCAAAAATGCTGGAGAGTGTCTTAATCCACCATAAATCAAAGTAAATAGTAAGGCAGCACTATAGAACAAAAAACAATTAACCGTAACAATACCATAAAAAGCGAAGAGAAGAGGTATGGGTATACCGGCATTGATTCCTAAGCTAAAATGTAAAGGAAACATGGCTAAAATTGCCAAATAAACTAAGATGGGAACACCAAGAAGTTTACCCAGTAAAATACTTTTGCTGGTCTGAGGACTCAAACGAATAAAATTGAGTGTTCCTCGTTTTTCCTCTCGGTATAGATCTTCAATAAGAAAATAGCTTCCTATGACTAATACGCTAATTATGCCAATAACACTTAAGGTAACAAACAAGTATAAAATCCAGATAGAAGGATTAGAATCTCCTGCACCCGTATTTTTCAAAGAGAAGTATAATAAAATTTGACCTACAACAGAAATCCCGAGGGAAAGAACGATATTTTTAGAAGTCAATCTGCCTTTCAGTTCTCGTAAGAGTTGAGGATTCCAGTTTCCCACTCGATCAAATAGTTTATCGATCATTATTCTTATCCTAATTTTTGGAAATGAGAAAAAATGCAGTATTAAAAAAGGAGCGATCGCATTTCTAAATCGCTCCCGATCTTATTAGGAAACTTCTGATAATTGCTTCTGAGAACGAGAATTATCTGAGAGTAAAACTTTCATATGCGACTCTCCTAAATGGCGCAATTGTCGCGTCATTTGAATGTTAATGAGTGCGATCGCAATTCCTTGACCTACAAGAGAGAATAGTGCTATCAAAGTTGCGTATTCTTTTCCCAATAAAACAGGAAAAACCGAAATAATCGATAACAGCATTGTCTTGATTGTTGAAAAAGTATTACTACCTGCAAAAGGAACTTTCAAAATATTGACAGCTAGAGGAAGCAAAGCTAACAAAATTGTGACTGCTGCGATGGCAAAAACAACTCGTTGTTTGGTTTTTTGCAAGAGTAGCCATTGTACGAGACTGGCATATAGTACAATTACACCATTGCTCACGGTTAACGCAATAATTAAATGTAGGCGATAGTTATCCAAAGGTAACAGTGCGATCGCGGTGAGAATAATTGTAGAAGTGGAAACTAAATTCAAAACGATCGCTAAAGTTGCCGGACTTTGTTCCCCCCACATTAAATCCCATAGCAATTTCTTTTTGGTCTTTTGATGGCGATAGCGCGACCAAGTTTGCAAGGTTTTGCGATGAGGAGTTAACGCGGCAATTAATCCACATAACAAGAATAATTGTAGCGCCAAAACTATTGAAAATTCATAAAATAGGCTTTCATTGTAATTTTGATAATTTTGACTGTGTTGGACGGCAAAGCCAATCAATAAAAAAATAATGCTGCTACTCAACCAGTAACTTTGTCCTTTGCTCACCGGGGAAATACTGCGATTTTGGAAGCGGCGATCGAGTCCTTGCCACAGTAAAATAATTCCTAAACCATAGTTCACTAAGGTAAACGCAAAAGCCGTTCCTGCATTAGTCCAAAGATCGATTTTAAACCAAGTTACGAGACCTAAATCGTTGACATTCAAGTAATCGACAAGATCGAGAGAGTTAGGCGTATGAGCAATCAAATAAGGCAGAATATAACCGGGATAAAAGATTGCAAACCAACCAAACGAGCCAAGTTTAAAAGAAATATCGTTCTCTAAAGAAGCGATCGCAATGATGAATAAAAAACTAAAAGTCAAACCACTGCCCAACCATGCTTGTAATCCTCCCAAACCCGTACAAGTGAGGGCAAAAAGTAAAGCTGCACTATAAAATAAACAGCAGCTTACTGCAACAATTCCATAAAAAGCAAAGATGAGATGTGGGGAAATTCGTGCGGCAATTCCTAAACCAAAATGTAGAGGAATGAGGAGAAGAATTGCTAAATATACTAAAGCTGGAACACCGAGAAGTTTTCCGAGTAAAATATTTTTGCTACTCTGAGGACTCAAGCGAATAAAATTGAGCGTTCCTCGCTTTTCTTCTCGCGATAAGTCATCAATCAGCAAATAGACTCCAACGACTAATAAACTAATAATTCCGATAATACTTATCGTGGTAAAAAAATCTAAAGACCACAAGGAAAAATTAATTTCAGAACCTCCCATTCCATTAGGAAGACATTTTGGGAAACTGTGATGAGGAGAATAACCTCCTTGAGAGCCGGTACAATAGCGATCGCGTCTTCCCAAGGCACGATCTGCTCGGATTAAAGCACTTTGAAAGAACAAATAGAGAAAAACTTGACTCACCCCAGCAATCCCCGCAGAAATTACTATATTCTTAGGAGTCAATCGGCCTTTTAATTCTCGCAGGAGTTGGGGATTCCAATTCCCTACATTATCAAGTAGCGTATCAATCATTGGCGCTATGCTGTAAAGAAATATTGTTAGAGATGCCCTTGCATCGGTTTGTCCTATCCTAGCCCAATTATTTTCTAATTTGCTGATGGTCGTATCTCAATTTTCGCGTCTCGGATTAATTGGCATTATTGGCACGATCCTGCTAGTAGGATGTCAACCCCGACAGAAATGGCAAGGAAACATTCGCGGGAATATCGGCTCTTTTCTGCACTGTCGAATTCCTCACTGGTCCCCAGATTCGCAATTTCCTTTACAACCTACCCCCGATACTCATCTGAGTGGTTGTGGTTGGTTAACTGAGCCTCTCGGACGCGATGAAAGACTTTGGGAAACTGGCGATCGCAACACGCTTCTCACAGCCATCGATCGCAGTTTACAATATCTCAATTCTCCTCCAGCCATCCGTGCTTATCGTAATTATTTGATTAAAGAAATTAGCCGCGATCGCGTCCTTCGCAGTTTACAACGCTTTCGCACGCTTCTCCTTGCATCAAACTCCCCAGCAGACCTACAAGAAAAAGTAAAACGCGAATTTGTTTTTTATCAAGCCATTGGCGGCGATCGCCTCGGGACAGTATTATTTAGTGCCTATTTTGAACCGATTTATGAAGCCAGTCGAGTCCCAACTTCAGAATATCGCTATCCCATTTATCAAGCACCGCCTAATTTAGCATCTTGGCCGCTTCCCCACCCTTCTCGCAAAGAATTAGAAGGAGAAGATGGACTGCAAGGATCCCGAGGAAAATTGCAAGGATTAGAATTATTTTGGCTGCGATCGCGTTGGCAGGCATATCTCATTCATATCCAAGGATCGGCAAAATTAAACTTGACCGATGGCACACAAACCACTGTTGGTTATGCAGGCAATACGCGCAAAAATTACACGAGTGTGGGGGGAGAACTGGCAAAAGATGGTAAAATTCCTCTCGAAGAATTGAGTTTACCGCGAATTTTTCAGTATTTCGAGGAATATCCAGAACAACTCAATGATTATCTCACTCGCGATGAAAGTTTTGTCTTTTTTACAGAAAAACACGGGACTCCAGCAACAGGAAGTATCGGGGTTTCTTTGAGTGAAAAACGCTCTATTGCTACAGATAAACGTTTAATGCCTCCCGGCGCTTTAGCTTTAATTCATACTTCTATCCCTGAGTTTAACGATCGCGGAGAGTTAGTCGAAACTCATTTCAGTCGCTACGTTTTAGATCAAGATACGGGAGGTGCAATTAAAGGAGCAGGACGCGTAGATTATTTTGTCGGCAGTGGAGAAAAAGCCGGGGAAATTGCGGGTTTGACGCGCAGTTATGGACAACTCTATTATTTATTGCTGAAAGATGGTTATTTCAATGAACAATGAATAATGAACAATGACCTCCCGCTTGAGCGGTGGGTACTGATAACTGATAACTGTTCACTGAAATGACGGATTGAGTGAGATAAATGAGATATTGTCTTATACGGTTATATCAAGATCGATAACCGTCATATTGCTTAAAATTCTATGTTAAAACGAGAATAGTTCTCTTTCTCTCCCAATCCCACATTTCATGGTTGCTCTTGCCGGATACGAAGATTTCAGGCAAATCTATGAGAGTGCCAACTCTCGAGTTTATCGCGCTCGATGCACTCGCGATACAGCGACTGCCACGCTTCGCGAAGGCCAACCCGTCATTCTTAAATTTCTCAACACCGACTATCCCACCCCCGAGCAAATCCGACGTTACAAACAAGAATACTATCTCACTTTTAATCTCAATGCCCCCGGTATTATCAAAGCCTACAGTTTAGAAGAATGGGAGAGAAGTTACGCGATCGCCCTTGAAGACTTTGGGGGTATTTCCCTGAAACAATGGTTAGAGCAAGAGAAACGCCTCAATGTGCGAGAATTTTTACCTTGGGCGATCGCGATCGCGGAAAGTTTGGCACAAATCCATGCTCAAAATATCATTCATAAAGATATTAATCCTGCTAATATTGTTTTAAATCCCGACACGCAGGAACTGAAAATTATCGATTTTGGCATCGCAACGCAACTGAATCGAGAAACGCCAACTTTGCAAAATCCCAATGTTTTAGAAGGAACTCTCGCTTATATTTCCCCAGAACAAACCGGACGCATGAATCGAGGACTGGACTACCGCACAGATTTTTATTCTTTGGGAGTAACCTTCTATGAAATGCTCACAGGAAAATTACCTTTTACCAGTCCCAATCCTCTAGAATTGGTTCACTGTCATATTGCGAAAACCCCATGCTTAACGATAAGTGAAGAAGCTGAGGGCGGCAATGCAGCCTCACTTTCCGTCGCCAATATCCCTTCTCTCTCGCAAGGAAAGAGAGAGCAAGGGAAGACTCGAAAAAAAGATAAAAACGCCCATCAAGAACAGGAAAAAACGAGACAGCAATTAGCTGTCGCGCGAGATGCTTTGCGAACCCTAAGTCGTTCGGCATCTCTGACGATTCTCGATGATGAAGTGAAAGCATTGAGAGCCACAGAAATCCAGTTTCTGCAAGACTCTGAAGCGAGAGTCCCGCTCGATCCTCCCTTAGCAATTCCGCAACCGATCGCAGATATCGTCATGAAATTGATGGCGAAGAATGCCGAGGATCGCTATCAAAATGCAGAAGGTTTAAAAGCAGATTTAGAATACTGTCGCCAACAATTAGCAGAAACCGGCAAAATTCGCAGATTTCTCCTTGGCGATCGCGACATTAGCGATCGCTTTCAAATTCCCCAAAAACTTTACGGACGAGAAGCAGAAATTGCTCAACTCCTTACCACTTTTGAGCGCGTTGCCAACCCTTCTCAAACCCAAGCAGGAAATAGAGGCGGAGAATTGATGCTAGTGGCGGGCTATTCCGGGATTGGTAAATCGGCATTAGTGCAAGAACTGTATAAACCCATTACCGCCCGTCGCGGTTATTTTATTGCCGGAAAATTCGACCAATTTCAACGCAATATTCCCTATTCGGCCATTATCTCCGCCTTTCGAGGATTAGTAACGCAACTATTAGGAGAAACCGAAATCCAGTTACAAATCTGGCGGCAAAAACTCCTCGCAGCATTAGGCAATAACGGACAAATTGTTATCGATGTCATTCCCGAAGTCGAACTCATTATCGGCAAACAACCCACCGTTCCCAATTTGGGGACAAACGAATCGCAAAATCGCTTCAATCTCGTTTTTGGCAACTTTATCCGCGCTTTTTGTAGCAGCGAGCATCCTTTAGTGATTTTCCTCGACGATCTGCAATGGTCGGACTTAGCGACCTTAAAATTAATGGAGCGATTGATTGAGGATAGCCAAACCCAATATCTCTTAATATTAGGGGCGTATCGCGATAATGAAGTCTCCTCGGGGCATCCTCTCGCCGTGACCCTCGAACGACTGCACCAAAAGGAAAGCGCGATCGCCCAAATCAGCCTAGATACCCTCAATATTACTGAAATTGCCCAGTTAATCGGCGAAACCTTACAATCTCCTCCAGAAACCGTGAGAGACTTCGCTGAATTGGTGCTGCAAAAAACCGAAGGAAATCCCTTCTTTATCAATGAATTTTTACAAGAATTGTATGGCGAAAATCTCTTAACCTTCCATCGTCCTTCCCGATGTTGGCAATGGGATCTCGAAGCGATCGAAGCGATAGGATTTACCGATAATGTCGTGGAATTAATGGTCGGGAAATTGCAAAAGTTACCGGAATCCACCCAGCAGATATTAGCTCTCGCCGCTTGTTTGGGAGCAGAATTTGACTTGGCGACTTTAGCGCTAGTCAGCCCAAATTCTCGCGATCGCCACCGAGAGAATCTCTTCCAAGATTTAAAAATTGCCCTCGATCGCGGCTTTCTCCTCCCTCTGTCCTCTCTCGACGAAAATTTACTCATTCAAGCCTATAAATTCAGTCACGATCGCATTCAACAAGCCGCTTACACCCTCATTCCTGAAAGAGAACGCCCCGCCATTAACTTAACCATCGGTCGCCTGCTTTTTGAGAACTTGAATGAGAGCGATCGCGAAGAAAAGCTCTTTGATATTGTCGATCGACTCAATCACGGCAAGGCGTTAATTTCCGAAGTAGAAGAATGTGAGAATCTCGCTCGTCTCAATCTACAAGCCGGACAAAAAGCCAATAATACGACCGCTTACGAAACGGCGATCGCCTATCTAGAAACCGGCATTCAACTCCTCAGCCCAGATTGTTGGCACCTTCAATATGAATTAGCCTTCGCCCTCCATCGCGAAGCCGTTAAAGCCAGCTATTTTAACGCCGATATTGAGGGCATGGAAGCACTGGCAGCCATCGCCATACAGCAGGCCAAAACCCCTCGCGATCGCGTCAAAATTGGCGAAATCAAGCTAGATGCCTACACCAATCAAAACCGCATGGTAGAAGCCCTAAACGTCGGCTTAGAGATGCTGGCCGCCTTGGGGATCGAATTTCCCTCAGAAGTCTCTCGGGGGGATTTTGCCCCGGGTTTGGCCAAAATCAAAGCCCTCCTCGGCGATCGCCAGCCAGAAGAATTGCTGCATTTACCCCGGATGGAAGACCCTCTCGCCCGAGAAGCACTCCCCTTGCTCATTAAGATTTTGCCCGTCACTTATTTTGCAGATCCGGCGTTATTTCCCCTCACAGTCTTTAAACAAATCGAACTCTCGATTACTTATGGCAACACTTCTGCTACTGCGTTTGGCTATGCCACCTATGGCATGATTCTCTGTGGAGTCGTCGGAGAATTCGACCTCGGTTACGAGTACGGTCAACTGGCTTTAAAAATACTGGACGCTTTTGGCGATCGCGAGTTTGAAGCCGCCGTGTTCATGATCGTTTATCGGTTTGTCAGCCATTGGAAAGTCCATTTGCGAGATGCCCTCGAACCCTTGCAACACGGTTTGGCGATTGGTTTGGAGACCGGGGATTTTTCCTATAGCGGCTATTGCAATCAAGGTTACTGCTTGCGCTTATTTCTGACGGGAATAGAACTGTCTGAAGCCGAACGAGAAATTCAAAGTCATAGCGAAATGCTTGCCCGCATCGGCCAACAAACTGCTCTCAATTACAATCGTCCCTATTGGCAGGCCGTTTTAAATTTGCAAGGACGTTCCCCTCAACCCGAGTTTTTGGCGGGAACGGTCATGGAGGAACGGGAACTTATTGCCTACTATCAAGAGAGGAGAAATGGTAGTGGCTTATGGGGGATTTATGTCACGCAATTAACACTGGCTTACTGGTTTGGCAACTACGAACGGGCAGCGATCGCCAGCGAAGCCGCCCGACAATATTTGTCCGCCGCCACCAGCCATGCTTTGATTCCCGTTTGGCGGTTTTACGATTCCCTTAATCAGTTATCAACAACTGAATTGGGTTTTGACGATCGCGAGAGATACTTGTCTGTCGTGCAAGAAAACCAAGAATATTTACGGCGTTGGGCAGAATTAGCGCCGATGAATTACGGACACAAGTATGACCTTGTGGAAGCCGAACGCTATCGAGTCTCGGGCGATCGCGCCAATGCTATCGAATACTACGATCGCGCCATTGCCAAGGCACGAGACCATGAATATCTGCAAGAAGAAGCCCTCGCGAACGAATTGGCGGCTCAATTTTACCTCAACTGGGATAAAGCGAAAATTGCTCGGACTTATGCGATCGAGGCTTGCTATTGTTACGATCGCTGGGGAGCGATCGCCAAGGTTAAACACCTTGAAGGAAAATATCCGCAATTATTGTCCCTCAGTTTGCGACAAAAACCGCGATCGATTTCTATCACGCACAATTTTCTTGCAACTCGCACGACTCGAAGAGGCAATAATGGCGAAGATTTAGACCTCGCGACGGTCATGAAATCCACCAGTGCCATTTCCAGCGAAATTTTTTTAGATAAGTTACTGGCCGCATTCATGAATATTCTCGTCGAAAATGCTGGAGCGCAACGAGGAATTTTACTGTTACCTTCTCCACAAAAAAATCATGCAGAAGGAAATAGTCTTTTTGTTGAAGCAATCAAAGAAGCAAATTCAGAGAAAGTTATCATTTCGCGTTCTCGCAGCGAGGCCGGAGAACCGCTTCTCCTCGAAGATTTTAAAATGATTTCCTGCAAAATTGTTTATTATGTCGCTCGCACCCAAAAAACGGTCGTTTCGAATAATGCCAAGGAGGAAAAACAATTTGCAGACGATTCTTATATTCAACAGTATCAATGCCGATCGGTTGCCTGCGCTCCCCTCATCAACCAAGGAAAATTACAAGGTATTATCTATCTGGAAAATAACCTTACAACAGGAGCATTTACTCAAGAACGCTTGAAACTTTTACAGATGTTAGCGGCTCAAGCAGCCGTCTCTTTAGAAAATGCTCGCTTGTACGAAAATCTCAAGACTTTAAATGAAGATCTGAAAACTTTAAATGTAGCTTACGAACGTTTCGTTCCTTCTCAATTTCTCAGTTTTTTGGAGAAAGAGAGCATTGTTGATGTGAAATTGGGGGATCAAGTCGAACGGGAAATGACAGTCTTATTTTCCGATATTCGCGATTTTACCAGTATGTCGGAACGCATGACCCCCGCCGATAACTTTGCGTTTATTAATGAATATCTCGGTTATATGGAGCCCCAAATTCAGGCTCATGGTGGATTTATTGATAAATACATTGGCGATGCCATTATGGCACTTTTTCCAGACTCTGCGGATCGTGCTTTGCAGGGCGCGATCGCAATGTTAGAAGCCTTAAAAAAGTACAATCACATTCGACAAAACAGGGATTTGCAACCCCTTCGCATCGGTATCGGACTGCATACAGGATTATTAACTTTAGGTACCGTCGGCGGATTCGGTCGCATGGATGGCACGGCGATCGGAGATGCGGTCAACCTTTCCTCTCGGGTTGAAGAGCTAACTAAAACCTATGGTGTTTCTCTTTTAATCACCCATAGAACTTTTGCAAATTTAAATAATTCTCTCCAATACGACTTGCGTTTTATCGAACAAGTGAAAGCGAAAGGCAAAGCTAAAGCAGTAGGATTATTTGAAGTTTTTTCTGCCGATCTCCCAGAATTACATCAAGCGAAACTGGCAAGCAAAGATAAGTTTGAAAAGGCTGTGATGCTGTTTCATCAAAAAGAATTTCCTCACGCGGCACGGTTATTTCAGGAATGTTTACAATATTGCTCGAAGGATTGCGTTGCCCGCAATTATTTAGAACGCTGTCAACATTACTGAGATTAACTCTTTTCTTAATACTTCTAGTTGACAACAATCTCTGAGCTAGATTGGAGTTTTTCTAGATAGACGATCGCTTCAGCCTTGATTTCTCCACAGAGGAAATATAGTCCTAATAGATTAGGAAAAGACATTGCTAACATGGTAGCATCGCTAAATTTAACTACGGATTCCGAATTCACGATCGCACCTAAAAAGAGAAAAATCAACAGGATGATTTTATAGATCCCTGTCGTTTTTGAACTGAATAAATAAGCCCAGCAGGATTCGCCGTAATATCCCCAAGAAATCGCCGTCGAAAAGGCGAATAAAAACATGGCTGCCGCTAATAAATAAGGAAACCAAGGTAATGTACTTTCAAAAGCCATCGTTGCTAATTCTCCTCCTTGCGTGCCAGTGAGTTCCGAATTTTGATAGGCATGGGTCACCACAATAACCAACCCTGTCAGCAGGGAAATTGAGGCAATAATTAAAGGTTCGAGGGAGGCTAAAAAGCCTTCTCGAAGCGGGACGTGTTGCTTAGATGCAGCATGAGCGATCGCGGCAGATCCCATGCCCATCTCATTAGCAAAACTCCCTCGTTGTATTCCTGCCAAAAGCGCTCCGATTAAACCTCCCCAGCCTGCCTTTAAGGTAAAAGCTGCGGTACAAATTGTTACGATCGCCTCGGGAATGCGATCGCATTTCAGCACTAAAATACAGAATGCTCCCAAAAGATATGTTCCGCACATGATGGGGACCAACCACTCGGCAACCTTGCCAATTCGTTCGATTCCACCGAGAATGACCGTCCCGACGCAAATCACGAGGAGGGCTCCATAACTCCAAGCTGGAACAAAGGAGAAAACGCGGGAAAATGCCCCGTAAGACTGGTTTACCTGAAACATACCACAAGCTCCCCAAGAGGCAAAAATACAAAAGACGGCAAAAGCGATCGCGCAGATTTTTCCCAGTGTTTCTCGGCCTTGTTTGGCTAATCCTTGTGAGAGATATTGGGTGGGGCCGCCAGAAAAATGTCCGTCAGTGCCAAGAATGCGGTATTTTTGTGCGAGGGTGCATTCAATAAATTTCAAGTTTGCCGCGAGGAAAGCCGTACAAACCATCCAAAATACTGCACCCACTCCCCCTAGACCGATCGCGAGTGCGACTCCTGCAATATTTCCCACTCCTACCGTGGCCGATAATGCCGTTGCTAATGCTTGCAGGGAACTCACTTCGCCGCGATCGCCCGGATCGTCGTATTTTCCCCGCGCGATCTCAACGGCATGGGAAAACCCTCGTAGATTAATAAAATTCAAGCGGAAACTGAGAATAATACCACCCAACAATACCCACAGCACAATTAAAGGACAGCCGAAAATACTAATAAACAGCAGATCGTACAGTCCATTGGCGATAATTTGAAACTCACGATCGGCTTGAAAAAAAAGAGAACTCCAATCGAGTTGCGGCATAAGTAAACTTAATTTCTTGGATTCACAAATCTTAACATTTTTTAAGGAAAGGGAAGGTATAAAAAAGCGATTTTTCTCTTTTTTCTCCCAATTCCCACCCTTACACCTTCTCTTCCCGAAAAGATTGAAAGGCTTGCAAAATGGGTAATAAATCAGGAGATTTTTGTTTTAATTTTGACACATCTTCAGTGGTAAATCCCGTAGCAGATTGGCGTTTATTGAGAAGGCGAACGATCGCAATATAGTTTCCTTGGGAATCAATGACCGGAAACAAAAGAATATGTTCTAACTGGGCGGCGCGATCTTTTCGCAAACCGATTCTCACAAAATGATCTTTGATTTGACTCACTTTATTACTTTTCTTGGCTTCGCGATCGCTCAATAATTTTCCGGCAATGCCGCGATCGGCCGGGAGACGAAATTCTTTAGCACAAGCGTTTTTTGCATCGAAGGCAAGAGACCAAACTTCTTTTTTATCGGCATCGACCAAGAAAATATGGCTGTGTTCTGCGGCCACGAATTTGCCGACGGAAGCCGTAAGAGAATTAAGTAGAGAATATAGGGTATTATAACGGCTCTCTTGGCTTTCTTCAAACAAGTTGCTAAATAAGGAAAGCGTTTGTCGAACGGATTCTTGGGGGTCGATATGACTGGATTCTTTCAGATCTTCATGGGCCTTGGCATATTGCAGAATTGCCCCGACTCGTTCGTTAAAAACTTCCATGGATTGGCGATCGTTTTTATCGAAACTTGCCTGAAAAAATTCTGGAACGGCTGGATAAGTATTAGGATCGTATGTTCCTTCCATTCCAGATTTTATTTTGTTCACTAATTGAGAGACACCAACTAACTCACTATCAGGAGCAAGAACGGGCATGCAAAGCAGACTGCAGGTACGATAGTGAGTTTGAGCATCGGTTCTTTTCGCATTCTCGGCATTGGGATCGTCGTAGAGATCGAAGGGAATCACCATCGGTTGGCGACTGTGAGCCACCTGGCCGGCAAATCCGACACCAATGGGACAGCGAATTTCTCCTTTTCCTGGAATCTTCGTCCAGAGATCTCCGCGTCGTCGATCTACTAGCCAGAGGGTCGCGCGATCGGCGTTGAGCAATTCTTTCGCGGCTCCCATCACGCGCTCTAAAATCATGTCCGTATCTAAATTGACTTGATTGAGCGATCGCGTGGCTTTGGCTAAAGCAGCCGTTGCTTGGGCTTTCTTAATACCTTCGTAGCAAGATTGACAGGTTTCTAAAATGCCGCGAACGGGGATCACGCATTTTGCCAAGCGTTCTAAATCTTGATGGGTAAATCCGGCGGGATCGCCTTCTTTTTTAACAATTTTATTGAGGAGTTGAACGACGGCGACAATATCGAGATCGTCGTTTAAAATGGGAAAGGCGAGAATATTTTTAGTTTGATAATTAAACTTTTTATCGGATTCTTTGACTAAGCGCGATCGCGGATCTTCATAAACATTATCGGCAATATGAACAACTTGTTTATTTTTGGCCACCAATCCGGCAATCCCTTGGCCGACGCGGACGCGAATATCGAGAAACTGTCCGCTTTCATCTTCGGCTACCAAAGACCAAAGCTCGGTTTTTTCATCATTGAGTAAGAAAATCGTGCAGCGATCTGCTCCGACTAACTGACCGACTTTGGCTGTTAAATCTCTTAAGGTTTCATAAACGGGTTGGCTGACAGTTTGTTCGTCGGCCTCACCGCTCTCAATTTTAGCCAGAATTTCAGTTTGATGCTGAAGTAATTTCCGTTCGAGAATGCTAAAGGCTTGCAGAAATTCATCGTCATCGGGTTCGAGATTGGTTTCTAATTGAGCAATGGCTTTGTCGATCCATTCGATATTAAAAACTTCTTGAAAAATCTGATTGTGAACTTTTAAGCGGCCTCTTTGTTGGACGATTAAGCCCAACAAGCGCAATTCTTTTTGCTCTGGACTATTATCAGCAAAAACCGATTCTTTTTTAACAATTTCGCGGTAAAATTTAAGGAGTTTGAGGCTATTTTTTTTATCTTTACTTTTAAGAATGCGATCGCGAATATTCCATAAGGGCTTGAGTTGGGGATTTTTCTCCCAATTCTTGATAATACGCGATCGCACCATCTCGTTGACCCATTCTTGCTCTTCCCCAAAAATTGGCGCTTCTTGCCCTCCTAAAAGCATCTTGAAGAGAATTTGCGTGAGAAAAGGCTCTTTTCCCGTCCATTCCAAAACCAACCCCAACATTTTTTTGTAATTGTGGGAGCCTTCCAGCATTTCAGGAGTCAGAGGGAGTCCGTTGCTGCTGGCATCTTGGGTGGGGGAAGAAAATGAATTTGAGGTCATGATGCAACTTCTGGTGATGCAGTAGGCATTGAGGTTGGTTTGGGTTGGGGATGCTTCCCGACCATTGCGGGCGATCGCGTCGGTCAAAATCTGAAAGCCCTTATTCCGCCATTTTAAATCCCTTTGGGGATGTCGTCAGGAAAATTTCTCTCAGGGATGTCAAAATAGCGGTTTTCGCGATCGCTATTACCATATCTACTACACTGGCGAATCAATCTATCGATTTTTGGGATGCGATCGCCCTGTCCTAAATACCAAGAAGTCAATCAATTAAACTGCGATCGGTTCGCGGAATCGCCCCGTATTTCTCAGCGCATCTAAAAAAGCAAACACAACAGGAGGATGTAGGGCATTTTCCAAAATTGAAGCCCCCAGAGTGCGAGAGAGATGGCAGGGTAATTTACACACTTTAACGCCTGTGGGAATAGGTTCGGCTGCCATACGCGGTAAAATTGTTGCGCCTAAACCTCGCATCACCATCGCGATCGCCGTCGAATCTTCTTGGATTTCGTAAGCAATGTCAATTGGAACTTCTGATTGTTGCAAACATTTACGAATTCTGGCGCTACAACTGCTATGACGCGAGAGAATTAAAGGGTAAGATGCCAGTTGTTGCCATGTGAGTTGAGTGTGTTTTTCCCTTGCGCGAGGCGGTAGGAGGGCAATATATTCATCTTCAACAATCTCCCAAGTTGAAAACCCTTCACTCACCAGACATTCAGTCACTCCGATGTCAACTTCTCTTTGTCTGAGTGCCTGTTCTATTTCGTAAATTTCTCCGTACTCGGCGATATCAATTTGAATATTGGGGAAATGGCGATGCAGGCGAGCGATCGCGGATGGTAATAAGTGAGTCGCCACGCTACGAAAAGCGGCAATGCGAACCTGTCCCCCATCTAAACCCTTATCTCGATTGGCTTCTCGGGCAATTCCCTCCAATAAGTGTAAAACTTGCCGGGCTTGAGTGACAATGCGATCGCCCACCGGTGTGACTTTCGCACCTTTTCGTCCGCGCTTGACCAATTGTACCCCCAATTCTTCTTCGAGTTGAGCGATCGCATGGCTGACCGTCGATTGAGACAAGTCTAATTCAAGAGCAGCCGCACTAAAATTTTTACAGTCCGCAACTGCAACAAGGGCGCGAAGTTGCGAGATTTTTAACTTGTAGGGATTGATGGCACTCATGGGAATAGGGAATAAGGAATCGAGAATCTGGGATCGATAACTGGTGACTGGTGACTGGTGACTGGTGACTGAATAATTGCTATCTATCGATTTTATCGATAGAAGATATCTATGTCATGCTTTGAATATTAAGTTTTGCCATTGATATAGTAAAAGTGTCAGGAAAAAGATTGGAGCGAGGATTCAATTATGACTAACTATAGCATTCGCACGGCACAAAAAAAATTAGAGCGTATTTACAATCAAAACACCTCTAAATCCGCTACAACAATTGAATTTCCCGCAGGATTCAAGCAATTTTTTAATGATTTTTTTGCCTTTCTTTGTGGTAGCGAAGAACCGCGAATTTCGGTGCGCCGCGATCGCAATGGAAGCAAAGTATATCGGGCTTATGACCCCGTAACGAATGCTTCATTTTCCAGTACCGAAGAAACGGAATTGAGAAGCTGGTTAGAGGAACGCTACTACCATTAAGAAAAGATGTTAGAGCGACAGAAAAAAACCATCAATTCCCGAAAACTCAAAAGTTAAACCCTGCGATTGCACGATAGGTTTTAACTTTTGGGTTTTTATTATTTTTAGAACCAATGCTAACAGGCAAGCAGAAAGGATGGATTCGGAGAAAGCATCGGTTTCTCAGACCTCACGCGATACAATGGAGAGCGATCGATAACGCATCCTCAAAACGATAATGGCAACGACCGACCTTGAAGAAGCCCCGGAAACAACCCCTCAAAATCCGCTTGACGAGATTCCCAGTGATGTAGAAATGTCCATCTTCGATCATCTCGACGAACTGCGGTGGCGAATTTTCTCGAGTTTAATCGCGATCGCGGTGAGTGTTGTCGGCTGTTTTTTCTTCGTGCGACCCATCGTCAACTTGTTGGAAATGCCTGCACATGGGGTCAAGTTTTTGCAACTGGCACCGGGGGAGTTCTTCTTTGTTTCGATTAAAGTCGCGGGATATACCGGAATATTGGTTTCTAGTCCTTGGATTCTCTACCAGATTATCAAATTTGTTTTACCCGGTTTAACGCGACGAGAACGTCGTCTTCTCGGTCCCGTCGTTTTAGGCTCGGGAATTCTCTTTTTTATAGGTTTAGCTTTTTCTTATATTGCCCTCGTCCCCGCAGCCTTAAACTTTTTTATTAGCTACGGTGCCGATGTTGTCGAACAAGCATGGTCCATCGATCGCTATTTTGAATTCGTGCTGTTATTACTGTTTGGCACGGGTTTAGTGTTTCAGGTACCGATTTTGCAATTAATTTTGGCACAATTAGGAATTGTGAGTTCCGAGAGAATGTTATCGGGATGGCGTTATGTGATTCTCGCCGCCGCAATTTTGGGTGCAGTGATTACCCCTTCCACAGATCCAATTACTCAATCTCTTCTCGGGGGGGCGGTTTTGGCGCTATATTTTGGCGGGATCGGTGCGGTGAAATTGATTGGGAAATAGAGGTTTAGCGATCGGTGGTTAGCTGTTCCTTTCTCGTTCTTGTCCCTTGAAAGCAGATGAAAAGGGAATTAATTAATCGCGAGACTGTTTATGTTCGGCACATTTTTATGTACACTTAAACTATTTCTAACTAATAAGAGATAGACAAGAACGATATTGTAAAAATTTGTAACAGTGAAATCAATAAAGAGAAATCAAGTTATTGCTTGGAGTTATAATGAGGACTCAGATTTGTTTTTAAAGGAAAATAGATTAGGTTACTATACCTAGCACTTCCAATAAGAAGTATTTCTCATTCCATGAAAGTTGGTTCTTTAGTCTATTCGACAAGCAATCATTTAGGAGTTGGTAAAATTATCGATCTCATCGATCCTGATGATGTAAAAGTTGAATATTTTAGCTCTGTCGCGCGACGAAGAACGCACATATTACCTCGGACTGCAATCTCGTCGGTTAGTTTATCTCCGCAAACTCGATGTTACCTCTGGTTAAAAAATTTGGAGAGTTGGTATATTGGTAGAATTAGCAGTACGAAAGATGTCTTAAAAGAGGGATATTATATTGAGTTTCCCGATCGAGAAATTAAATTTGTTAAAGAAGAAATAATTTATGTTCGGTGCAATTTAGCGATTGAAGATCCAATTGAGATTTTAGCTGTAAAAGGACAGGAAACACCTCGCTTTCATAATTGGCGATCGCAATTCATTCAAAATTATATACAACAACAAGCGATCGCGAAAGGGATGACGGGATTATTTTCTGCCAATATAGAATTGTATCCCCATCAAATTGCCGTTATCCAACGTATTTTATCCGATCCCATACAACGCTATTTATTAGCAGATGAAGTGGGATTGGGAAAAACGATTGAAGCAGGAGTGATCTTGCGGCAATTTCTTTTAGAGGAAGAAGAAGGACAATGCTTAATTTTTGTTCCTCCGCATCTTTTAGCACAATGGAAACAGGAGTTAGAAGATAAAATTTATATAAGTGAGTTTGGCGATCGCGTTATTATTACAGCAATAAATGATTGGCAAAAATTTGTTGGTAAAAAATTTGCTTTTTTAATTATTGATGAAGCGCATCATCTTGCAGCAATGGCCGCAACTCAAGATTTACAGAAAAAAAAATGTTTCGCTTTTTGTCAACAGTTAGCACATCAATGCGATCGCTTGCTTCTCTTATCTGCAACTCCAGTTTTGCACAACGAACGAGATTTTTTAGCAATGTTATATCTTCTCGATCCGCAAAATTATTCTTTAGAAGATTTAAAAGGATTTCGAGAACGAGTTCAAAACCGTCAAATAATCGGACGTTTGTTATTAGCATTGAGAGAAGGAATGAAACCATTTCTTCTGAAGCGAAAACTCCAGCAATTGCAAGAATTGTTTGTTGGCGATCGCTATATTTTAGAGTTAATTGAAGCATTACAAATGGGTTTGCGAGATAATACCATATCAGAAAGCGATCGCGATGGAAAAATTCGCTCCATCCGGACTCATATCAGCGAAATCTATCGTTTGCATCGTCGAATGTTACGCAACCGTCGAGATACAGTACGGGATGTTATTTTTGAGCGCAATATTATTCCTCAATTAAAGTATACCAACAGCGAATCTTTAGAAACCATTATTGAACTATTAGATGAGTGGCGAACTGTTGCACCCGATCGCGAAAATTATCACAAAATTTTTACGATTTTATTTCGTGCTTCTGATACATGGTTAGAAATTTTAAAACAAGTTATAGAAGTTCGTTTAAATCGAATACAATCAGAAGCATTAATTAGAGAGTTGGGTAAAGAAAAAACAATTCTTTTAAAAACCGAGCCTCATTTTTCTGGTGAAAAAGATATTTTACAAGGAATTTTAGAGAGTTTAAACAATTGCGATGGAGATGACGATCGCTTGCAGAAGTTAACATTTATTTTGATCGACTATTTGTCAGAAAAATTTCAATTACAAGCATATCAAGATAATTTCCAAAAACGAATCGATCTCGTAAAGCGACGAATACAATGGCCGCGTCTTAGCGATCGCTTTCCGAAGATTGTTATTTTTACCAGTTTTACACAAACTTGTTCGGAAATTGTGCGCTATCTATCATCAATATTTGGAGAGAAATCGATTGTTTCGCATCAGTGGGGAGAATCTTCAAAACAATTAGAGGATAACTTTCAACAATTTAAAACCGATCCGCATTGTTTTATCTTAGTTTGCGATCGCACTGGAGAAGAAGGAAGAAATTTACAATTTGCAGATGGGTTAATTCATTTTGATTTACCTTGGTCTCCCAATCAACTCGAACAGAGATTAGGACGAGTCGATCGCATTGGGGGAAAACGCAAAATTCAATCTTGGGCTTTAACAGGATTACAGGAAAGTCCTCACATTCAATTCTATCGCATTTTACGCGATGGCTTACATATTTTTGAAGATTCAATTGCCAGTCTTCAATTCTATATCGATCGCAAATTGATGGATTTAGAAAATCGCTTATTCAGAGATAATTTTTATCTTGAAGATCCTGAAAAATTTCAAGACTATTTAAGCGAAATACACCAAGAAATTGAACAAGAGAGAATTCAAATTGACGAACAAAACTCACTGGATGAGATTGAACTTCTCGATGATAATTTAGAAAACTATTTTATTCAATTAGATGATTATGATGCTAAACATAAAACAATCAAACAAGCAATTGAAGGGTTGCTATGCGATGGATTTCAAGTAAGACGCAATACTCGTGAAGATATTTATTCTTACTCTTATCAAAAGTCAAGACATCGAGAAACCTTAATTCCAAGCGATCGTCTGAGAGAATATTTTACCGGTTGTCTCGATCGTTCGGGAACGTATAATCGCAGAATTGCCAATAAAAATGCCGGAGTTTGTCTTTATCGAATTGGAGAACGACTCATTGAAAGTCTCTATCAATATACTCAGTGGGACGATCGCGGTCAAGCCTTTGCTTTATGGCGTTACGATGAAAATTGGGATGCAAGTGAAGGAGGAGAATGGCTGGGATTTCGCTTCGATTATATCATTGAAGCCGATTTAAAACCCGTCAAACATATTATAGAACAATTTGCGATCGATCATTTCCATTTACAAGCGTTAACGCGAAAAATTTCTGCTTTATTTCCACCACGGATAGAAACGATTTTTCTTCACGAGAAATCTTTAGAAATTGTAGAAAATGAAAGATTATTAGGGTCTACCGAAGTTGTTGTGCTAAAAAGAGATAAATAGTACAGTAAAAATG
>NZ_JCAMRX010000057.1:0-39561 GCF_059821285.1 Spirulina sp. LEGE 11439 | reverse complement strand
CCACAAGTTTGATGCTTTTCTTGACTCTCTCCAATTTTTGTCCTGTACTTAGAGCGATGAGTTATTGGTTATCGGTTGTGGGTTATTTGACTCCAAGCAATAAGTAACCAATAACAAGTAACAAGTACCAAACAACAAAGAAGAACAATGCGCCATAAATGTCGCGTTTCCCGATTGGGAAGACCTGCAGATCAGAGAAAAGCACTGTTGCGATCGCTGGCAACAGCACTGATTCGCAATGGTCAGATTAAAACGACCAAAGCGAAAGCCAAAGCCGTGCGCTCGGAAGTCGAACGCATGATAACTTTGGCCAAAGATGGCTCTTTAGCCGCTCGCCGACGGGCGTTGGGCTATCTCTATGACAAAGAACTTGTCAAAGCCTTATTTGATGAAGTCGGCGAGCGCTATCGCGATCGCCACGGCGGTTATACCCGTATCGTGCGAACGATTCGCCGTCGGGGAGATAATGCCGAAATGACCATTATCGAATTAGTGGATTAGGGAAAACGAGATTGCTCAAATCATCGTCATGTCAATGTCAAGTCCCACACCAGAAAGCAAGCGCGTCGCCCTAATCATTCAGTATTTAGGGACGCATTTTCAGGGCTGGCAGCGACAACCCCAAGGGCGTACCGTACAAGGAGAAATTGAAGCGGCGATCGCGACCGTTCTCGGCGATCGCGTTCCCCTTCACGGGGCGGGAAGGACTGATAGCGGCGTTCATGCGGCCGCACAAGTCGCTCATTTTAACGCCACCGGACCCATTCCTGCCGATAAATGGGCAACGATTCTCAATCACAGCTTGCCCGAGGATATTCTCATTCGCGCTTCCGGGGAAGTTTCCTCAAATTGGCACGCTTGTTTCTCTGCTTTATGGCGACGCTATCGCTATACGTTTTACACCGATAAGCGTCCTAACTTGTTTATCAAACCCTTTTGCTGGCACTACTATCGCCAGCCTTTGAGCGAAACGCAGATGCAAAAAGCCCTGACTCCCTTGTTGGGACGGCATCATTTAGCCGCCTTCCGTCGTGCTGGATCGCCGAGAAAGCATTCTTGGGTCAATGTTCAAGCGGTAGAATGCAAGCGAGATGGCGCTTTTCTTCGTATTGAGATTCAAGCTGACGGATTTTTATACGGCATGGTGCGGCTATTGGTGGGTCTGCTCTTAGAAGTCGGCAACGGGACGCGATCGCTGGAAAATTTTACCGATATTTGGGTTAACCAACGACGAGAACTCGTCAAATATTCGGCTCCAGCAAAAGGTCTGTGCTTATTGAGAGTTGGCTATGATGAGTTTCCCTTTGCCCGAGAAATTTGGTATGACGCTCAACCCAACTTTATGTTCAATCTCTAAATCTTAGTTAAACCTTAGTTAAATCAACAAAGCGATCGTGGAAAAAACAATTCTACCCACCCAAGAAACCCTAGAACCCAAATGGTATGTCATTGATGCTGCCGACCAACGTTTGGGACGACTGGCGACAGAAGTTGCTAAAATTCTGCGTGGCAAAAATAAACCGATCTTTACTCCCCACATGGACACGGGAGATTTCGTCGTGATTGTTAATGCCGAAAAAGTCGTCGTAACGGGAAGAAAACCCAGTCAAAAATTGTATCGCCGTCACTCCGGCAGACCGGGTGGAATGAAAGTTGAAACCTTCAATCAACTACAGGCACGCATTCCCGAACGAATTATTGAAAAAGCCGTGAAAGGAATGTTGCCGAAAAATGCACTGGGCCGCAAACTTTTTACCAAGCTGAAGGTTTATGCCGGTCCTAATCACAAACAACAAGCGCAACAACCGGAAATCATCGAGTTAAATACCAATAATTAAGTCGAGTTGCGAATCTATTATTTAATGAGGAAAATCAATGCCTGAAGAAACTAACGACAAGGTTGTGTACTGGGGAACTGGACGACGCAAAAATGCGATCGCGCGAGTGCGTCTCGTCCCCGGAACCGGTCAAATTATTGTCAACAAGAGACCGGGAGATAATTACTTTAATTACAACCCCAAATATTTAGCGGAAATTAAAGCGCCCTTGGGAACATTGGGTATGGAAAACGAGTACGATGTTTTGGTTAATGCTCATGGTGGCGGTTTAACCGGGCAGGCAGAAGCCGTGAAATTAGGCGTAGCTAGAGCATTGTGCCAACTCGATCCGGCAAATCGCCAACCCTTGAAAATTGAAGGCTATTTGACTCGCGATCCCCGAGCGAAAGAACGTAAGAAGTATGGATTGAAAAAAGCTCGCAAAGCTCCTCAATACTCCAAACGTTAATTGAGTTACTTTGCTCAAAATGCGGAATATTGCTTTTTGTTTTGATACAATATATAGAATGTAGCGTATTAATCTGGTTGCAATTTTCCGTTCTCAATCATTATTATCACTATTGCAATCAAAAATAGGAGAGCGATCGCAAATGCCAAAAGCAGGTATTCATCCCGAGTGGTATCCTGAATCTAAGGTCATCTGTAACGGCGAAGTCGTTTTGACCGTTGGTTCAACGCAGCCAGAAATTCATGTAGAAGTCTGGTCGGGAAATCATCCCTTTTACACCGGAACCCAAAAAATGATCGATACAGAAGGGCGAGTCGAACGCTTTATGCGGAAGTTCGGTATGCTCGATACCAGTATGACTGGTGAAGCTGAAGCCGAAGCCCAAGAACAATAGCTGTAATTTTATTTGTATTAACCCAGCAGAAATCCTGCTGGGTTAATTGCGTTTTTGTACTGTTTATTACCTGAGTTTTTATCTTGGAGAACTATCATGGCTGAATCGTATTTATTAGACAAATTACAATCTGTCGAGCAAACATTTAATGAGCTATCTCGTCGTCTCGCAGATCCCGATGTGGTGACGAACCCGGACGAATTACTAAAGGTGGCCAAAGCTCGCGCTTCTTTGGAAAAAACCGTCAACACTTACGAAACTTGGAAAAAATCCCAAGATGAATTAGTCGGAGCCAAGGAAATCCTCAAGGAAGCTAATGGCGATCGCGAGATGCAGGAAATGGCGACTTTAGAAATCAAAGAGTTAGAGCAACAAAGTGTTGAATTAGAAGAACAATTAAAAATCTTGTTGCTTCCCAGCGATCCCAATGATGACAAAAATATCATGTTGGAAATTCGCGCCGGGACAGGAGGGGATGAGGCTGGAATCTGGGCTGGGGATTTAGTAAGAATTTACTCTCGCTATGCTGAATCCCAAGGCTGGAAAATTAAACTTTTAAGTGAATCTCTTGCCGAGCATGGGGGCTTTAAAGAAGCTATCTTGGAAATCCAAGGCGATCGCGTTTACAGTAAGTTGAAGTTTGAAGCGGGAGTGCATCGGGTGCAGCGCGTCCCAGTAACGGAGGCTGGGGGAAGAGTTCACACTTCTACGGCGACGGTGGCGATTATGCCAGAGGTAGATGATGTGGAAATTCATATCGATCCCAAGGATATCGATATGACTACGGCACGATCTGGCGGTGCAGGGGGACAAAATGTGAACAAAGTTGAGACGGCGGTGGATTTGATGCACAAACCCACGGGGATTCGGGTCTTTTGTACCGAAGAGCGATCGCAGTTACAAAACCGAGAACGTGCTATGCAAATTTTGCGAGCCAAGTTGTATGAGATGAAATTGCAAGAGCAAAAAGATGCGGTGACGGATCTGCGGCGATCGCAAGTCGGGACGGGATCGCGATCGGAAAAAATTCGCACTTACAATTACAAAGATAACCGAGTCACGGATCACCGTTTGGGGCAGAATTTCACCTTAAATAATGCTTTAACTGGGGATATCGATATCATTGTTCAAGCCTGTATCTCTCAGGATCAGCAACTACGTTTAGAACAATTGGCGAATAATACTTAAGGTAAAAGAGATGATTTCATTTTTGTGGTTTGTTATGAGTAGGGTGGGTAGAGTATACTCATTGCAGGTTTACAATATTGAATAATTTCCCAACTTACCCTACTATAAATTTATATTTTTGCGATGCTTCTCAGTGAAATTCCATGACTCAACCCAATGTCACTGAAATTCTCAATTCGGTTCGTCAACTTTTGAATGAGTTGGGGAATGGGACGGCAAATTTAGCCAATGCTCACCCAGAAGTTTTTGACGATCCAGATTTAAAAGCGCAGGTAGAAGCATTCCAAAATGCCTATGAGGAAGCAAGAGAGCGGCTGAAGAATCCCGCTTTATCTATTGCGACACTGGGGACGACTTCCTCAGGAAAATCTACGATTGTGAATGCGATGATCGGTCGGAGGGTTGCACCGATTCTCAACACAGAAATGAGTGGGGGAGTTTTGCGATTGCAGGTTTCAGATGGTTCTCGATTGGTTATTTCGGAAACAGAAAAGATATATTGGGAAACGGGTGAATGGTCTGAACTGAATGATGAAGAACTTTATAGCCGGATTAAAAATGTGATGTTGTCTTATCACAAGATTCGCAAAAAAGAAACGGATTGTCTTGCACCCCAGATTACAGTTTATAGTGCACTTTTACCTGCGTACGATCGCGCTTTACTCGATCTTCCTACAGGAATTGATATTGAAATTATTGATTTACCGGGATTAAAATCACTTCAAGATCGTGCCAATCTCCAAGTCATTCAACCTCAAGTGAGAAAATCTTGTAGTTTAGTGGCTTTGGATTATGGGCAGGTGGATGAAGAAAAACGCCAACGGTTATTAGAAGAATTGAAAGAGGTTGTCACGGCTTTAAATAGCCGCACGGATTCAATTATTTTTATTTTAAATCGGGTAGATATGCGAGGGGCTGATGATTTTCCTCTTGAACAACAAATTGAACGATTAAAAACGGAAATTCAATCGATTTTATCTTTAGAAACTCCTCCTGATATTATCCCATTTTGTTCGCGTTTACTTTATTATGCTCAATGTGCTTGGGGAACTAGAAGTAGAGATATTGTTTCACAAGTTGACCAAGAAACTCGCTTGAGATTGTTAAAATCAATGTTTGAAGATTGTGCGGGAATCATCAAAAAATCAACTCGCGAGAATAAAAAATTACGCCGTTGGTTTAGAAACATTGAAGATGATGTAGATGATGGTGCAATAATAGACGATGAAACCATGAGAAAAATTTTATACTATGCACTGGAATGGAGTGGAGGAAAACAATTTTGGGATATTTTACGCTACCGAGTACAAGAGTTTTTTCCTCAGTTAGTAATTGCTCCTATTTTAAACCCTGTTTTTATATCTTTTGATATATTAGCAACAAAAATCAAAGTAAAATCAGATAATCTTACAAATGAAAAAAAAGAAGAAATCCAAAAACTATCAGAAGAATTAAACAGAAAACAAGCTCGAATAGAGAAAGAGATCAAAAAAAATGTTAGAGAGTTGAAAAATGATATAAACTATATTATTAAAAAACTTGAAAGAAATACTCCAGAATCTCGTGAAGAAGCTAGAAGAAAAGCAGAAACAAGAGGGATGCAAGGATTTAAAAATTTGAGAGGAGCAATAGATGAAGTTCATGATAATCTAAATTTAACTGTAATTAGACCTATCGAAAAAGCATTAGAGGAACAAAAGCTTGCTTTTGATTTACAAGATAAGCTAAAGGAAAGTATTTCTCTCGTTTATGCTGAAGAAATTTCTAGAAATTATGAAATAATCAAAAAAATTAGCAGAACATTCTCTCATGATGAAAATTCAAAACATTTTTGTAAAAGTGTTCGTCTAGATAATGAAGACGGAATCAATGAACTTGATGAAGTCGAAAGAGCTTATAGGAAACTTTATGTCGTGATGCGTGATGCTCTAGCTACAAGGGCTGAACTAAGCTTGCAACAACAGTGTACCTTGATTGAAAAAGCAGTACAAAGTTTTGCTGAGTTCCAGAAGGATAATATCCTAAACACAGTTATTGAAGTATTTATGAACTTAACAGAATCTATTGAAGCAGAGTTTAATCAAATTTTATCTAAACCTCCTAAATTACCAGAAAATATTTTTGATATTTCTAATCATACTATTGAAGCTAATACTAATATAAAGAAAGAAAAAACAGGCACTAAAATTGTAGAAGAACCTTACACCAAAACTATTTTTTTCTTTTTTAAAATCAAAGATAAAAGATCGGTAAAAAAAGATGTTTATGAAACTTTTGAATATCGAGAATTACAGGTTCCTGATTTTTCTAAAATGTCCGATCAATGGAGAGAAGGCATAGAAATTGCAGAATCAGAACTTTGGAATATTATTTCCACGTGGATTATCGATCATCTCCAAAAAATAAACGATCAATTCAAAGATGCAACAGATCGAGTAATTAAATTAACTGAACGAACCCTTAAAGAAAGGCTAGAAATGAACGATGAGGAGTTTGGAGAACTGAAAAAGTATTACTTAAATGTTGAATCTCAAACAAATTCATTAGTACAAATTCGACAAAAGTTACAACAAAAAATAAAATTAGAGGAGTAAGCAAGTGAATATTAGTAATCCTATAGAACAATTCCAATTAATTTGGGAGAAACTAGAGAAAAAAGATCGTAATTCTTCTATTGATGATAATATTTTGGATACACTAATTGATGATTGGTGTAAAGAAATTGGCTATAGTAATCAATCAGAAGAAATAACCAACAATGTTAAAGATTTTCGGAAAAATCAGGAAATAATAAATACGGTTTATAATTTATACCGAAGCCTCCTTTTTGTTACAAACAAAAATCTCGATTTTATAGAATGTATTAATGTCCCTATTAAATTCTTTACAAATTCAAAATTGAATAAAATTTCAGAACAAGAATTCACAGAAAATATCAAAGAAACTCAAAAAATAATGGAGGAGTCTAACATGAAATCACTTGCGCTGATTGCTTTCATTTTAACCAGTATTGGTGTTGCAATTTATCTACTAAATAAAAATCGCGGTAAACAATATCTTAGTAACCAATCAGAAAATTATAGAGAGTCTAGACGAACTCAAATACCGAACAACAAGATTCTTTCAAAAAATAAATTCATTTTATTTGTTGCTGTAGATGCAGACCGTACTGAAGGCATTATTGAAGGTCTAAGGAATGGTAAAATGACCCAAAAAGCTGTAGATGCTTTATCTCGAACAACTAATATAGAGGCTTTATGGCAAGGTACAGAAATGCAATTTAAAGAAACTAGAATCGATGAGTGTTTTCAGTATGTTTCATCCAAAGAACAAGATCAATATGACGTTTATTTAATCAAAATAGAACTGGATAAACCCGAACCAGAATTCAATCAAGATGCTCCTCCAACAGCGAGACCAAGAGCATTTGAACGACTACTAACTAAGTCTTCTAACGTTATAGTTTCTCAAAGATTACCCAAAGAATCTATTAATAATCCTAACCTTAATTATCGATAGAGATCGCTATCATGCTCATTCCAACAAATTTACTAGCCAATCCAGAGATCGTTCAAGGCTTACTAGATGGTTCATTGGTTCGCTATGGAAGCATTATTCGTCATGCGGCTGGAACACCCCAAGGTGGTCAAATTGTACGTCATTTACTAGAAGCACCGGGACTTACTAACCAATTAATGACCTTGCCTTTTTCGCCTATTACAGGCACAGCATCCCTTGTAACTAATACTATCGGCCAGGTTGCTACGTACAACAAATTAATTGGCATCGATCGCCAACTTATTGGACTACAACAAACGACTTCTTCTCTCCTTGGTTTCAGTCAAATTGCCGCAGGAGCAAGTGTTTTAAATCTTGGTGTCAGTATTGCTGGATTTGCCTATATGGGCTACAAACTCCACCAAACCCACAAGGCAATTACCAATATTCAGAAATCAATGGAAGCTGGGTTCAATCACCTCGAAGATCGCCTCGAAGCTCTCTCTGGACAATTGGCTTATCTCCATCTACTTGTGGAAGATAGCAGAGAACAACAACAACGCCTCGGAAACGCGATCGCTGACCTCCATAAAGCCCTACTCATCCAAAAAATAGCCGATCTGCAAGCGGAACTCAAACACCTGAAACGCTTTCCTGACGATCCCCCCAAAGCTGCTCTCAAAACCGCGACTAGCGCCCGTCTATTTCTTGCCAGTCAGGCTACCCAAGCCCCTCTCGAATTTAACCCCAATATTCTCATGCTCGTGGATGTTTCCACTCAGGGCTGGGCAGTCGCGATCGCAACTGAAGCCAACCTTCTTTTGCAACATGACAACATCACTGAATCCCGAGAACTTCTCCAGCAAGAAATTCCTCGTTTTCAACAACACGCAAGCCACTGGGCAAGAACTCTTCTCAACACCGAACGCCCCGAACTCGCTACCGCCCAACGTTTCGCTACTTCCTATTTTAAAGATTATATTACCCTCGAACGAGTCCAACGCATTGTTGAAATTTCTCCGGGCGATCGCCCCCTTACCCCAGATGAAACCGAATGCAAACGTCGCGAAGCAAAAGTGGAACTAGAAATGACTCGTACTCAATCCCAACTCACTCCTCAATGGCAACATCGACAAATCGCGATCGCTGAATACCTCGACACTCTCAGCGAACTATCTGCCCGTCTCGATGGATTACTCGCCTTTGCTCAACTGTGCGAACAACAAGAGGTTAAAAGTAGCCACGAACTCCTTCCTGATGCCAACGCCAAACCCAGTATCTATCTTCTCTCCGACAATCTAGACTAGACAACTCCAAAATAGTTGTCTTACAGGGAATTATGGCACGATCGCACGTCCTTTTCCTTCCTCACTAAATCGTACATGGTGAGCAGGTCTACCCGCTTGGGACGAGTTAGGGGCAAATGCTTCTGCTGTGATGTGAGGTTAACCATAGGGCGAGCATGAGACTATTTTCCCTATAGTACCTCTAAATTAATGATTTTTTCTTCATCACCCAATCTGCCCAAAATATTCTTTGCTTTGCTCTTTGTTTCGCCCGATCGCAGAAACAGAAGTAGAAATCCTCCGATGACTGTTGCTTGTTGTTTTATAATCACCTTGAGAACGTTTACAAATTAACGCGCATGGCACTGCTGACAACGGGCAAAAAATTTATCCGCGCCTTGGAAGAAACGGGAGCATTAGGCGTTTATGCTCCCCTCGAGGGCGGTTTTGAGGGACGCTATCAACGACGCTTGCGAGCACATGGCTACACCTCCTTGCATATTACGGCGAGAGGACTGGGGGATGTTGCCGCCTATCTTATGGGAGTTCACGGCATTCGTCCGGCTCACTTAGGAAAGAAAAATATCGGACAAAGTGCAATGGTGGGACCGGTTTATTTTGTTCCTCCTATTGTCACGACTCAACTCGAAACCCTGCCACCAAGTTCTAAAGGGTTAGTTCTCTGGATTATTGAGGGAATGATTCTTTCGCGACAAGAAATTGAATATTTAATAAATTTACCCAAGGAAGAACCGAGAATCAAAGTCGTGTTAGAACTAGGAGGAGAGCGATATTTTCGCTTTTCCCCCCTGCAAAATATTCTCGCTGCTGCTTGAGGTTTGTCTGCCCGTCACAGCGCGATCGCAATATTGGTAACTAACCAAAAACAAGGAGTTTGATGCTAGAAGCTCGCGACTATACCTTGATTATCGATAAAAGTGCCAGTATGTCGCAATGCGATCGCGCTGATGGGAAAACTCGCTGGCAGATCGTTCAAGAATCAACTTTTGCTCTCGCACAAAAATGTGAAGAGTTAGATCCTGATGGGATTACCGTGTATGTGTTTTCCGGACGGTTTCGCCGTTACGATAATGTCACGGCCGATCGCGTCAATCAAATTTTTCAGGACAATCAGCCATCGGGTCGCACGGGGCTTTCAGGGGTTTTAGAGGATGCCCTGCACAACTATTTTGAACGCAAATCTCAAGGGATCGCCCAACCTAACGGGGAAATATTTCTAGTGGTGACAGATGGAACATTCCGCGATCGCGATGCGGTGATGCGGGTGATTATTAATGCTTCGCAACAGATTGAGAAAGATGAGGAGTTGGGTATCTCTTTTATTCAGGTGGGACGCGATCGCGAGGTGAGTTGTTTCTTACAATGGTTGGATGATGGTTTGCAACAAGTGGGGGCAAAGTTCGATATTGTCGATACTGTTCCCCTCGATCGCCTAGAAACTATGACCCTTACAGAAGTATTAATCAATGCCATTTTGGATTAATGATGGGTTGGTGAAGGAGAAAAAATGGACTCTGTGGACGATTTACTGGCTCAGATGCAGTCGGAGTTTGTCGAGAAGTGCAAAGAGAAAGAAGTTCAGTCTCGCGATCGCTCAGAAGAATCGGGAGAAATCGATGGATTATTGGCAGAAATGCAAGGGGAGTTTCACAATAGAAGTAAGACGAGTGAAAGAGCTTCTATGTCTCCGAAACGCAAAGACCCCTCTACAGACGATCTGTTAGCGCAAATGCAAGCTGAATTTGGCGCTGAATTTGGCCAATCCGATAAATCGTCAAAACCCGAACCGAGTGCGATCGACGATTTGCTGTCCGATGTCGCGGGGGAATTTGCCGAGAAAAAACCAAAACCGTCAGTACCCGAGCGATCGCCGCAAATTGATGCCATGCTGTCGGATGTACGGGGGGATTTTAGCCAGCAGAAAGAAGCAAAGCGATCGCGCCGGCCGCAAGTTTCTGCGGATACAGATCGCTTTTTAGCGGATTTAAAAACCGATTTTCAACAAAAGCAAACCCAAGCCCCTCCACCTTCTCAACGTCGTGACGATCCCAAAACAGATAATCTTTTAGCAGAGCTTAAAGGAGAATTTCATCAAGAGGATGTGGCAGAACGCTTGCAAAGGCAAGAACGAGAATTGCGGGAAAAACGAGAACGAGAATGGCAGCGCAAACAACGACGAAAAGCATTGAAGCGCAAAGCTGAAGACTGGTTAAAGCAACTCGATCCTTATTCTGGTGAGGGGTTGTGGTTTTCCGAATTTGCCGAACATTATCCCAATAAAATAGAAGCGGCGATCGATTATCTCGAAACGGTTTGGGAAACGCAAAAATAATCTTGTTAAAAACACTTCTGCGTTTATAATTATTTTATTAAAAATTCATTGAGATAAAAATTATGTTTTCAGGCAAAAAACCGACCAATTTAGGTGTAAAAAATGGTAAGCTGGCTGCTTGTCCGGGAACTCCTAATTGTGTCTCCTCTCAAAGCACGAAATCTCAAGAAAAAGTCGCTCCTTTACCGATGGTTTCGATCGCAAAATTACGTCAAGTTATTGAAGGCATGGAACTGACAAAAATTATTAAGGAAACCGATAATTATCTCTATGCAGAATTTAAGAGTAAATTAATGGGATTTATCGATGATGTCGAGTTTTATCTCGATTCTAAGGCTAATGTCATTCACGTTCGTTCCGCATCTCGTTTGGGAAAATCGGATTTAGGCGCAAATCGCAAGCGAGTTGAAGAAATTCGCGCCAAATTATAGTTTTTAATCTTTGGCGATCGCGTTCAACTGCAATCGGTATGCGATCGCTATCTTTTAATGTACTTTCTTTAGTGCCTCGCGAACCACTTCTACTCCAGACCCAGTGCGACAAACATTTTCAGTAATATAACGTTTCCATGCTTTCGTCCCCGGTTGTCCGGCAAATAATTGCAACATATGGCGCGTGATACTGTTAAGTTTTAAGCCTTTTCCCGTCCAATATTCAAGATAAGGAAACATGGACTGTACCACCTCGCGACGGGTGGGAGGAATGTCGGTCTCGCCATAAAAATCGCGATCGCAGGTGGCAAATAAATAAGGATTCTCGTAAGCAGCACGTCCGATCATCACGGCATCAACATGGCACAATTGTTCCTTAACCTGCTGCCAGTTGGTAAAACCACCATTAATCTCAATCGTGAGATGAGGAAATTCTTGCTTGAGATGATGGACATCCCCATAGCGTAAGGGGGGTATCGTGCGATTTTCCTTGGGACTCAACCCTTGTAACCACGCTTTCCGTGCATGGACGGTAAAACGCTGACATCCTGTCTCTGAAACAATGCGAACGAACTCTCGCAGATCTTCATAGGAGTCGCGATCGTCTACCCCAATTCGATGCTTAACCGTAACCGGGATCGAGACGGCTTTTTGCATCGCTTCTACTGCTTGAGCCACAATTTCGGGTTGCAGCATCAAACACGCGCCAAAATTACCGCTTTGCACTCGCGAACTGGGACAGCCAACATTTAAGTTTACTTCGTTATATCCCCATTCTTCGGCAACTTTTGCACAAGTTACCAAATCTTCTCGCTTATCTCCTCCGATCTGTAAAACAAGCGGCTTTTCTTCGGGAGAGAAACCGAGGAGTTTCTCGCGATCGCCATGAATAATCGCCGCCGTTGTTACCATTTCCGTATAGAGGAGGGTTCGCCGCGTGATTTGCCGCATAAAATAGCGAAAATGGCGATCGGTTCGCTCCATCATTGGGGCAATACTAACAGGATAGAGAAAAGAAGAATGAGGAATAGAATTCTGCTTTTGTGTCTCGACCAGCATGAGTTGATAATCAGAAAATTAACTGAGAAAATTAACAATGATAGAAGAGTTCTTCGGAAACAATTTGGTAATCTTTGCCCATCCAAACAAGGGAAATATTTGCAACTTCTCCAGCTTGTAAAACCACAATAGAAAAATTGCGCCGTATTTCTCCTTTGTAATTAATAATGCGAGGAACTTGGGCTGCATTGAGATAAAAGATATTTTCTTGAAATTGGAGCATCTGACGTTGCTGCTGTTGGGTGTGACGCAGACTTTGGTGCATATGACCAAAGGTGACCAGAGGAATCTTTTTATTGAGGAGACGAATTCTCGCGATCGCATCCGTCAGATCCGAGTCCCCATGATCTCCCCCCAAAGGCTCCCAGTCCCGTCCGCAAATATCTTCCGCGCGATCGCCTAACCCATAGGGTCCATTGTGGGCGAGAACAATTAGCGTTTCTTGAGCGGTTTTTTGGGCCTCAGAGACAATACGATCGCTAGATTCGAGAATACTATTGACATTATAGCGATCGCGGAAAAATTTCTCGCTACTCCACTGAGATCCCCCCCAACTAAACGGACGACCTCCCACCACAGACAGCCCTAACTCGGGAAAATCTCGTTTTCCGTAGCCGACGTGGGCTTCTCCGAGGATATCTAATTGTTCTTGCACGCGATCGACCTTTTCCGGGTCGTAGGGCGGCTTTTTACGCCCCCAAGGCGAGGCGGTATACCACGCATCGTGATTGCCTAAAATTGCCGCAAACGGGGTCTGTGTAGCAGCCACTTCACGAACGACTGCGATCGCTTCGTTGCCAAAGTCTCCCACAAAAAGAACGAGATCGACCCCTAAAGATTCGAGGGCAATTCTATCTTCGGCTTCCCATTGGTCGTGAATATCGCCCACGACAGCGATTTTTATCTTTGCTTTCATCTCGAGGTTGTTGGGCGCATTCTCCTTATTCAGGATAATCCTTAAAGCGATCGCGACTAAAATATTAAGATACAACCATCCCAATAATGCGATCGCATGCTAGATCCTCATTGTCCTCAAATTATCTTGGCCTTTACCTATCGCAATTTTCAGATTGAAATCGATCGCGATGAATGGGAAGGACGAGAAATTTATGCGGCTTGGGTGAGTTACGATCTCGGATCGGCAATGGCAGTTCCCTACGCACCTACAGTTAAAATCGCTATTCGTAAAGCGAAAAACTGGTGCGATCGCCGTTATCCTTCAATGATTTAAGCGATCGCGTAAAAAAATTGTAACCTGAGTTCCTTTATTTAATTCGCTTTCAATCGAGACTTTACCTTGATGTTGTTCGACAATAATTTGATAAGTAATCGTTAAGCCCAAACCCGTCCCTACCCCTACAGGTTTTGTCGTAAAAAAGGGATCGAAAAGTTTATTTTTGATTTGTTCTGTCATGCCACAACCATTATCTTTGACGATGACTTCAATCCCTTTATTAACAGCGCGAGTATTAATCACTATTGTTGGTTTTTTAGTCGGATTCTGAGGGCGATCGCTTTCTAGAGCATCGATCGCATTACTGAAAATATACATAAAGACTTGATTGAGCAAACTTGGATAACATTCTATCTTGGGACATTCTCCATATTCTCGAATAATTGTAATTTCTGAACCATCTGATTTTAATTTAAGACGATTGCCTAAAATTCGTAATGTACTTTCAATTCCTTCACAAATATCAGCAAACTTAATCTCAGACTCATCGTGACGAGAAAAGTTTTGTAAAGATAAAACAATATCTCTGATACGCCGAGAACCCACTTTCATTGATTCTAAAAGTTGAGGAAAATCGCTTTGGATAAAATTCCAATCAATTGTTTCTTTGAAAGTTTGCACTTCAGAACTTTGTAAACTCTTATTCTTTTCATACAGTGCCAATAAAGATAAAAGATCTTGCGTGTAATAATTCAGATGATCGATATTTCCATAAATAAAACTAATAGGATTATTAATTTCATGGGCGATTCCGCCGACTAATTGACCCAAACTCGACATTTTTTCAGTTTGAATGAGTTGAGCTTGAGTTTCTTGTAATTTTTCTAAAGTAGCTTTGAGATATTCTGCTTGCTTTTCTCGTTCGTGAATTTCTTGTTGTAATTTTTGGTTGGTTGTTGTCAAATCTCGCGTCCGTTCTTTCACCATTTCAGTTAAATGAGTCTGATATTGCTGCACGGCAATTTCAGCAATTTTTCGCGGCGTAATATCAATAATTAAACCATCCCATAAAACCGCTCCATTAAATTGTCTTTCGGGACGAGAGGAGGCTTCAATCCATTTTGTTTGTCCCGAAGGTGCAAGAAAACGACCTTCCCAATAAAAAGGCGAGAGTAATTTAGCGGACATGGCGACAGATTCATCGTGACTTTCGCGATCGTCAGGATGAATGCGATCGATAATTAAAAAAGGATTATTTTGAATGGCTTCGGGTTCGACTTCAAATAAATCTTGACAACCCGAGCTAACATAAGGGTATGAAACTCTCCCATCTTCATAGAGTAAAAACTGAAAAATCATCCCCGGTAAATTGGCGGATAAATTGAGAAAGCGCTCTTCTGTTTTGCGTAAAATTTCTTCTTGTTGTTTCCACGGCGTAATAAATCGACTGGAGAGAATTATTCCGCCAATTTCGCCCTCAGATTTTTGCCAAGGAGACATCTCCCACTGTACCCATTCTTTTTCTCCATTTGATTTCAAAACAAAATAACCCTCTGTGCGATATTTTTTGCCTTGGAGACATTGAGGATAAATCTCCTGCCAGTGAGAAATCAAACGAGGAGAAATTTGATAGCGGCTCGCAGGATCGAAGAGCGATCGCCCGATAATATTTTCTTGACTCAAACAATAATCTTGACACCATTGCTGGCTGGCTGCGATATGATTTGTTTGGCGATCGAACAAGGCTACAGCATTAGGCGTGTTGGCTAAAAATGCACCAAACAAATCAAACGAATTGGGATCGAACATCCTTTTTCAATGAACAATGAATAATGAACAAGGGAAAAGATTTCAATCTCTCCCTGTTTTCACACCCTTATCTGTTTACTATTTTATCTTTTCTTTCTCAGATAAATAATGGGTAACAATTTGAACAATTCGTTCAGAAGCACGACCGTCTCCAAAAGGATTGATAGCATTAGCCATCATTTTATAGGCTGAACTCTCCTCGAGCAACTCAGAAGCAGCAGTCGCGATCGCGATCGCATCCGTCCCGACTAATTTTGCCGTTCCCGCTTCGACTGCTTCTGGTCGTTCTGTTGTTTCTCGCAAAACTAAAACAGGTTTGCCTAAACTGGGAGCTTCTTCTTGTAAGCCGCCCGAGTCGGTCAGAAGTAAGTAACACTTTTGAATCGCTCCTACCAATTGACTATAATCGAGAGGCTCAGTGAGAAAAACTCTTGGATGCTCTCCCAAACGTTTTTGAATGGGATTTCTCACGATAGGATTGCGGTGTAAAGGCAATAGCAAGGCTGTATCAGGAAATTCGGCTAACACTTGCTCGAATCCGGATAAAATATTCTCTAAAGGTTGTCCCCAATTTTCCCGCCGATGGACGGTTGCTAGCAAAACTCGATATTTTTCCCAGTCTAATCCTTCCACTTGACATTCCGGACGCGCTCGGGCAACCCTTAAGAGGGCATCAATGACCGTATTGCCAGTTTGATGAATATTTCCTGTTACCCCCGATCGCTTTAAATTTTCAACTGCGAGGGGAGTCGGAGCAAAATGAAGTTGGGCAATCTGAGAAATCAAACGACGATTGGCCTCTTCTGGATAGGGATTAAATAGGTTATCGGTACGCAGTCCTGCTTCAACGTGAGCAATGGGAATTTGTTGATAGAATGCAGCGAGGGCAGAGGTAAAAGCCGTCGTTGTGTCTCCTTGTACCAAAATCATGCCGGGTTCAATTTCTCGGAAAATTGCTTCGAGTCCTCGCAGCGTGTCGCAAGTAATATCCGTTAAACTTTGTTGAACTCGCATGATATTCAGGTCGCGATCGGCTTGTAATTGAAATAATTGCATCACTCGATCCACCATTTCTCGATGCTGTCCCGTGAGAATTGTGTAGGCTTTTAAGGTTGAATGAGTGCGAAATTGCTGGATAACCGGGGCGAGTTTGATGGCTTCGGGTCGCGTCCCGAGAATGATACAAATCGACACAGAAGGAGCAATCATAGGTGGTATTAGACTCTGAGGGTTGATAATAGCATAAAGAATCTTGGTAGCAATTCGGCCGCTTCCTTGACTGACAGCCCGCTTAAATATTAAAATATTCTTAAGATAATAAACTGTTGTGTATTTCAACAGTTTTCCAGTATTGCTAGAATAATAGCTTTGAATATCTAATTTTGAATATTTCTCAGGCGATCGCACTCTAATTCGAGAGCGGTATTTTTCAAGCCGTAAGATTCTCTGATTGTTTTGTAGTAAAGCAATATTGAGAAAATGCGATCGCCCAAGAAAGAAGCCTTGAAAATATTACGTTATTTTTTTAATTCTTAGCAAGAATGACAGAACTATTTATTCGCTTGCACGATCTTCTCGGCGAAACAGGCTTTCTCTTTTTATCTCTGAGTTGTGCAGGAATTATTTGTTTTTGGTGTATTCCAGAAACGACGGATTTAATGGTTAACTCTGCGGCAGGATTAGCTGGACTGTATTGGGGACGAGATAAACGCACTTTAGTTATTAATTCCAGCACCAATAATCCCGAACTTTTTTCGATGATTATTGCATTTACTTTAGGGCGGATGGGTGGAATTGCCAACCCTCTCGGCTCTAATTTTGCTAATATTTATCTCATGTTTTTAATTGCTCCATTTTTTGTAATTCTCAAATGGGCATTAACCGGAAAATCAAAAAATATTAAAAAGTTTATTGCCTTGAGCTTACAAGAAAAAAATCTTTGGCTGTGGCATATTCTCATGTCTTTCACGATGTTTTGTTTTGCCAGCCTTGCCTATTGGTGCATTACAGGAGTCAATCAATTTAAGCCTTTGCCTCTTGGACATTCTCCACAACCGAGTTATTCGATCTTCATTGGGGGGATTTTCTGTCTGGTTGGAATGGGGGTTTTCTTCTTTTTTGAAAATAAACTGAAAGCTAAACGCATAGAACTTTATGAGGATATTAATGAGGAATATCATCATCCGAGTTGGCGAGATTTTTGTCTGGGAACAGTGGGGTTAATTTCGTCATGTTATATTCTCAATTCCTTGTTTTTAGCTTGGTCGGAACTCTATTCAACAACATTGCAGCATTTTTTTGGGGCGGCGATTTTTGCCGGATTACATTATTTTGTCGGTGCGTTAATTACCTCTTTGCCGGAGATGACAGTTGCTGTGGAAAATTACGAACGTTTGACCTCACCAGATCTCAATACGGCTATGGCCTCGGCGAGTCAATCCAATATGACGAATTTGGCGATCGCGGCGATGGGGAGTTTATTGGTTAGCATTCTCTTGTTATTCGGGTTTAATTATCAGTTATAAAATTCGCCGATCGCGATCGCATTGAGTCCGATCCAGCCAGCAAGATTCTTCCTTGGCAATGTTTAAATAATCGTGAAAATTCCCGTGAAAAACTGTGCCACAATGAAAAGATAGCAAAAATACCAATAAAAAACCTCGTTAATCTCAGATTATGGCTGGAAAAATCAAAAAAGGCGCTTTAGTTCGGATCCTTCGAGAGCAGTTGGAAAATAGCTTAGAGGCAACGGCTAGCGATTCTCGCTTTCCTCCCTACCTTTTTGAGAGTAAAGGAGAGATCGTTGATATTGATGGCGATTATGCCTTCGTCAAGTTCTATGTCCCCACTCCGAGTATCTGGTTCAAGCTGGATCAATTAGAATTAACCGATTAATTGCCGTGGGGCGATCGCGGCCCCTCTTTTTATTTGCTCTTTTTATTTGCTCTTTTTCCTTCTTCTCCTTTCCTCTATGACCCTCAAAATGAGTCTCAAGCCTCCACCTTAAATCGGAGGTATTACTCATTATTTATTCCTCATTGTTCATGGAAATGATTGCTTCTCCCTCTCTTCAACCGCCTCTATTTCCTCGTGTTTGTGTCGTGGGTGCGGGAAAAGTCGGTTCGACTCTCACCCAACGCATTGTCGAGAAAAATTTAGCTGATGTCGTGTTAGTGGATGTGGTGGAAGGGCTTCCTCAAGGCATTGCATTAGATTTATTGGAAGCTCGGGGATTGGAATTATACGATCGCCACATTGTCGGAACTAATGACTATGCCGAAACGGCCAATTCCGATATTGTCGTCATTACGGCGGGGTTTCCTCGACAACCGGGAATGAATCGAGAGGATTTGATCGGCATCAATGCCAAAATTGTGACAGAGGTTGCCCAGAAAGCGATCGCTTATTCCCCGAATGCTATTTTAATCGTCGTCACCAATCCTTTAGATGTGATGACCTATATGGCATGGCAGGTAACACAATTACCGCCAGAACGAGTGATGGGTATGGCAGGGGTGTTAGATTCAGCTAGGCTGCAAACCTTTATTGCGATGGAATTAAATGTGGCGATCGCAGATGTCAGCACGATGGTTCTCGGCGGTCACGGGGATGTCATGGTTCCTTTGTTCCGCTATTGTACGGTGCGAGGCGTACCTTTACCCGAATTACTCGATGATGCTGCCATCGATCGTTTGCGAGAACGAACGCGTCACGGAGGCGCAGAATTAGTAAAATTATTTAAAAAAGGCGGCGCTTATATTGCGCCAGCTTCCTCAATTTGCCATATGGTGGGGGCCATTTTGCACGATCGCTCGAACTTACTCCCGGCTGCGGCGTATTTACAGGGAGAATATGGTTTAAAGGATATTTTTATCGGCGTTCCCTGTCGATTGGGTAACAAAGGGATCGAACAAATTATCGAACTTCAACTCAACGATCGAGAATTAGCAGCATTGCAAACCTCGGCACATTCGGTTCGAGAGAATATCGAAATTGCCCGGGAAATACTTGCAGCCTCGCAACAATAGAAAATCGCGGCAAACGAAAAGAGTGCCGCGACAAGAACAAATGTATGAGAAAATTTAACCTTCTTTGTTTAAGAAAGATTGAATTTGACCCAAAGCAACGGCAAGAATATTAAATGCAGCCCAACCTCCGGCAATGAGGATGGGAGCAAGAACCACGACAACCCGCCAATCAATACCCATTTTCGTATCCTCCTCGATTCTGAGAAATCTTAAAATAATTTAAACTTCCTCTCATTGTTCCATACGAACAAGAATTTATTCAATATCTCGATCGATTTGTTTGCCTCTGGATAGCTGGAAAGGTATAAAAATGTACTGTTTTATCGAATGCAAGCAATATCTTTCCCTTTGAGCAGGAAACGATCGGGCGATCGCTTCCCGTCGGGGAGGATGCAGAAAATGCTTGAGGGATTTAAAGATTTCGATGGCGATCGCCTTGATATCTGCATTCGTAATATTAATGCCAGTGACACAAGTCACTTTAATGAGCATTCTTTAGCGGTTCACTTCAAGTAAGCGAGAGGTTAAAAAACGATTCATCCAGCCTTTTAAATAGGCACGATTTGCTTTTTTTTGTTCTGGATCTTTGGTGTCCAAAGAGTGAGGTGCCAGACCTTGAACTGCCGCCGTTGTCACGCAAAACATGGATTTTTGGAAACTTTCACAAATTTGCACTCGGATATCATCTTCTTGGCGAATTCTCCCTTGATAAACTTTATGTAAGTAATCAGGTAAATAATGGCGCATATCCTGCATTAATAATGTCGGAGGAATTCCCGAACCGCCAATCGGTAAAGGATCGGCGTATAATGCCCCATAAGTAAACATTCCTTGATCGAAAGGGATTTGATATTCTTGAGCATTATAAGAAACTGTGCCTAAAAAAGGCGTTCCTCGGAAGAAAATCGCTTCGACGTAAGGAACCCCCGTATCCATCAAGAAGGTTAAACCTGCAGATTTCGGGAGGAGATCGTAGCTTTTTCCACCTAATTTTACCGAGTAAGTAATGGGCTTAGCGGCATCGGCAACCAAACCATCGAGAATATGTTGAACGACTTGAGAAATTGATTTCACTTCGCCGCGATCGTAGCGATCGCTCAAACTGAGAAAAATATCCGCCATCACCCGCCAAAATTGTCCCAAGCCGCTATAATAAGCCATTTGCCGCACTTGTTCGAGCCAAAAATCGGGGAAATATTGATGTAATGCCAACATGAGAAAATTGCCATTCCATTTGGCACAAATGGCGCGATCGGCTAATGTTTTAAACTCATCGGTATCGAGATATTTATCCAAACCGCCGCCCCCATGCCACAGCATTGATTTCATGCAATACTCTGCATATTCATAGTTAATGCGATCGTGCCACCAATAGCGCAATAACTTCTGCAAATCAATCTTTCCATTAAAGTATTTAAAAAATGGAAATAACACTAAAAATTGATTTTCGGCAATATAGATGAGATTGCGAGAATAAGCATCCAAAACAACTCCGTAACTCTTGAGAATTCCCACCACTTCAATAACATTTTCAGGACTATCTTTGAGAAGAGCTTGCCCGGTTTCTAAGCGATGAATGTATTCCTCTAACGGATGTTGGGTAGATTTTTGTTTGGCACTGACCATGTTTTTGAAAAGATGAGAGATAAAACAATATTGAGGGAGTAATGAAGTTTTTAACCAATATTTTTGACGGCTTGTTCTGTTTTTTCTGGCTGCTCTATAATATTTGTCGATTGCAATGCCGGGCTGATTACCAAAGCGCTCGTTTGCACTTCACTCCAACGGACAACCCAAGAGGGTTGAATGCCAAATATGAAAATCAGAATCGTTAATGCTAGTGCTGGAATTTGTTCTCTCAAAGCAACGGGAGAAAGTTTTGCAAATTGGTTCGATAAACGTCCGAAAAAGACGCGATTAATCATGAGCAGAAAATAAACGGCAGTCAATCCCGTACCAATAATACAGACAATAGTGGGAATGGTAAAAATGGGAAAAGCACCGCGAAAAACGAGGAATTCAGCAATAAATCCCACCATTCCCGGTATTCCTGCACTTGCCATGACCCCTAAAATCATTAAACTTCCTGTCAGTGGCAATCCTCGTTCTGGATTTAATAAACCGCGCAGAATGGTAACATCGCGAGTTCCAGTTTTTTTGTAGACCACACCGACCAACGTAAAGAGCAAAGCCGAGATTAACCCGTGACTGACCATTTGAAATTCTGCTGCGATTAAACTTAAAGGGGTTGCGGCGGCGGCGGCTAATAAAATATAGGCCATGTGGGCAATTGAAGAGTAAGCAACCACCTTTTTCATATCTTGTTGTGCGATCGCGGTAAAAGCTCCATACAAAGCACTGATTGCCGCTAAAATTGCCAACCAAGGGGCAAGCGTAACCCATGCTTCTAAAAACAAACCGACCCCAAAACGCAATAATCCATAAGTCCCTAATTTCAGCAAAACTCCAGCCAATAAGACAGAAATAGGGGTGGAGGCTTCCACGTGAGCATCGGGCAACCAAGTATGAAAAGGAAAAATCGGAATCTTGATAAAGAGTCCGACGAGAAGCATTCCCAGTAAAATGAGTTGCAGCCCGAGGGGAAGGGTTTGATTTCGTAAAGGTTCGTAATCAAAAGTTGTAGCACCGCTAAACCAAACTAAGCCTAAAAATGAAGCCAAAACTAAAATTCCTGACAGGGCGGTATAAATCAGAAACTTCATGGCCGCATAACCGCGTCTTGCTCCTCCCCAAATGGCAATCAGAAAATAGAGAGGTATGATTTCGAGTTCGTAGAAGAGGAAGAATAATAATAAATCTTGGGCCAAGAATGCCCCGGCCGCTCCTGCACTGAGGAGAAATATCATGGAGTAATAGAAGCGAGGTCTTTCTTGGGCGCGATCGCTAATCCAAATGGCAACAACGGTTAAAAAGCTATTCAAAAAGACAAGAGGAAAGGATAATCCATCTAAACCAAGATGATAATTGAATCCCAACCAATCGATCCAAGGAATGTACTCGGAAAATTGCAGGTTGGCTTGCAGAGGATTAAATTGTGTTCCCAACCACAATGTCCAGAGAAGAGTGAAAGATGCGATCGCCAGAGCAATTCGGCGACAGCGAATCGAATCCCAACTTGCAGGAAGCAAGCCTAAAAAAATTGCACCGGCGATCGGAATCCAAATTAAAACACTTAGCATTATTTGTTATTCGTTGTTTTTGATTCGTTGTTTGTTGTGAGGACACCTTAGAGATGACCGACGATCGATAACCAATAATCGACAATCAATGACCATTGACCGCCAAAGACTAGCCAAAAGAGCAAGGCAACGCCGAGCAAAATTGTTAACAAGTAAAACTGAGATTGACCGGAAACATTGTATTTCAAGGTATTGCCACCAAAGATTGCCGCTAAACCGACTAAGTTGACCGCACCATCGACAATATAGCGATCGAGCCAAGCAGTAAATCGAGAAGAAAGAGCGACTGCACCGACGATCGTCATCTCATAAATTCGTTCGATATAGAAATCGTAGGCAAATAAATCTTGTAAGAAGCGCAAATATTTTTGTGTGGGTCGCGACCACGCTCGACGGAGTTCGATTGTAAAACCCACAAAGCAACCGATCGCTCCTGAAGCAAAGAGGAGTGGCACGGCGCTACGATAAAGTAACAAGTCAGCGTTATCTAAAGGTGTAGTAGGACTGAGCCAAAGATTCCATTGCAAGGGAGTTAGAGAAGCCAACAAGGTCATCACCGTTAAAATAACCATCGGCAATGCCATTGACCAAGGTACTTCTGGCGCTCGACGGGTTTTGGGTTGTTCTGCTCCCAAAAAGACGAGGCGGAAAATACGAGTGAGATTAATCGCGCTTAAGGCATTGACAAATAAAACAATCCCCAATAACCAAACAGGAATATTCCAAGCACCACTAAACCAACGCTGCATCGTCAAAAACATGCCCAATGGCAGAATCGCTAAAGTGCCTGCGGCCCCAACGACAAAGGCGATAGTCGTCGCGGGCATTTTGCTCCATAATCCTCCCATTTCCGTAATCGTTTGCGAGTTGGTGGTGAGGATAACAGAGCCAATACTCATAAACATTAAGGCTTTGGCGATCGCATGCACGAAGAGCAACAAGAAGGCAATATCCACCTGTCCTAGTCCCACGGCAATAAAAACCAACCCCAAATAAGCACTGGTGGAATGAGAGAGAGTGCGCTTGATATCGATTTGCGCGATCGCCATCAAGGAAGTCCCGATCGCCGTCACCGATCCTAACAAAATCAGGGCATCGGAGGAAACAGGAGAAAGACTAAAAACAGGTTGTAGCTTAATGAGAACGTAGGCCCCCGCTGAAACAACAATGGAATTTCGCATAATTCCGGCGGGGTTGGGACCTTCCATCGCTTCATCCAACCAAAGATTGAGGGGGAACTGGGCGCATTTTCCCGTCGGTCCGGCAATTAAAGAGAGTCCCAGTAAAGCTGCCGTTAAAGGCGGTAAAGGTGAAGTTTCTGCCCAGTGAGTCAAGTCACTGAAGTCCAATCCTTCCCCATAACTCGAAAGAGCAACAATCCCCATTAACAAAAGAATATCCCCTACCCGCTTGGTTAAAAACGCATCTCGTGCTGCTGTTACGACCAGAGGTTGAGCGTACCAAAATCCCACCAATAAGTAAGAGGAAAAAGTCAGCATTTCTAGCAAGCCATAGCTCAGCAAGAGAGAGTCACTCAAGGCAATTCCGCTTAAGGCAGCCTCAAAAAAGCCCATTAATCCGTAAAATCTTGCCAAAGACCAATCTTTCTCCATATAGCCGAGAGCATAGATTTGTACCAGCAAATTGATTCCTCCGATCAGTTCTAAAGCGCCTAAACTCACAGGAGAGAGTTCGATCGTTAAAGATAAATTGAGATCGGCAACTTCGAGCCAGTGAAAGACTAATTGTTCTGTCGGCTGATGCCAAATGGCACTAAATGCAATTGAAGTATGAACAAAAGCAAGGAACGTCATTAATAAGTTGAGGTAAGCTGCGGGTCTAGGTCCCGTTCGCCGAATGATTCCGACAGACCAAGGTAGACTCAAAACAGCACCCATCAAGCCATAGAATGGAATAAACCAAGCGTTTGCTAAGAAAAGATCGGCCATCATTAAAACTGGAAAAAATAGATTTTATCTTCGGGATTCGCCCAAAAAATTTCTCAAAAGATAGATAATAGAAGTGACTCCTAAACAAACATCTTGGCAAGTTCCTATCAGTTTGTTTTCGAGTGCATTCTCCTCATAAGTTCTCGGCTGACTGCTTCCGAAATCTCATCAGGCTGTATTTTATCGGGGTCTGGGACAATTGGGAAATCTTCCGGATACCCGCAAATTAGAACATCTCTTTACGATTTTGCGAGCGTTGACTCAGCGATCGCATAGCTTGAGTCAACCGAGTCCGACTCCTCTGCCCGAAATTCCTTCCTCGAGAAAAGAGACTCTCAAACGCCAAGATAAAGAAATTATAAAACATGACGACCCCTCTCTTGCAAAATCATGGAAATAACTGAGACAGCGATCGCGGCGATCGCGATACATTACAATTTATTAACTAAAAGATTTGAAAAAATCATAAAGATTTATATTGTCAAAGGTACATAAGGTTTCCTATGCTTTTCTTTAGGTGAAAGAGAAACCGGACTCGCCAAGCAGGTGTTTTCCCAAAATTGTGTAATTGTCTGACACGAACAAAGGAAATTGGTGAATTGTAAGGAGTGATGCGATCCCATATTGGAAATTCGCTCTCAATCTGGATTCCAGTAGCGGCAACACGAGAGAAATCCCTAGATAATCTCTGGATAATCTTGTTATGATTTTTCGATAGTCTCTCTGAGATGATGTGCTGAAGCCTTGATATAGAAGCCTCAAACTGAAAAATGACACCTTGATAGGTTTAGGTTGATAGGGTTAGGTTGATAGATTTTAGGAATAGAAACTGGGAATTTTGAGTAATTCTCATTCCTTTACCCTGTCGTGGAATCTTGACTGATTGATTGTCACTTTGATTGTCGTCCTCTTTGCGTCCGCAGATTAAAATCCCTAAATTTATGTTGTTTTGCTTGCTCGAATTAGGAGTTTAAAATATGCCAATTGCAGTGGGAATGATTGAAACTTTAGGCTTTCCTGCCGTTGTAGAAGCCGCCGATGCGATGGTGAAAGCCGCTCGCGTTACCCTCGTGGGCTATGAAAAAATCGGTTCTGGGCGCGTGACCGTGATCGTGCGCGGCGACGTTTCTGAAGTCCAAGCGTCGGTTTCTGCCGGAGTCGAAAACGTCGGTCGAGTCAATGGCGGACAAGTTTTGTCCACCCATATTATTGCTCGTCCCCACGAAAACTTGGAATACGTCCTGCCCATTCGCTACACCGAAGAAGTAGAGCAGTTCCGAAGTTATTAGCAAAGGGACTGACAAGGAATTTTCTCTGAGTTATTTGTTTGCGAATAACTTCTCTTTTGGTTATCAATTTTTTGGAGTTTTTAAGAAATTCATGTCAATTGCAGTCGGAATGATTGAAACGCTAGGCTTTCCTGCCGTCGTGGAAGCTGCAGATGCGATGGTGAAAGCCGCTCGCGTTACCCTTGTGGGCTATGAAAAAATCGGCACCGGACGCGTAACAGTCATTGTGCGCGGCGATGTTTCTGAAGTCCAAGCCTCAGTTGCTGCCGGAATGGAAAACGTGAAACGAGTCAATGGCGGTCAAGTTCTTTCGACCCATATCATCGCTCGCCCTCACGAAAACCTCGAGTATGTTCTACCCATTCGCTATACCGAAGCCGTCGAACAGTTCCGGGAAAGCGTCAACCCCGTCCTGAGACGATAGAAACGGGATTTTAAAAGCGGGATTTTGAGGTAAAGATGCAAATCGCTCGAGTTTGCGGCACGGTAGTCAGCACCCAAAAATTGCCGAGCATGACCGGTAAAAAATTACTCATGTTGCAATCCCTCGATCGCGACGGCCAAGACTTACCCGAGTACGAAGTCGCGGTAGATAACGTGGGTGCAGGGATTGGGGAGTGGGTCTTAGTCAGCCGCCGTGCAGTCGCTCACGATCCGCAAGGAGACGAGCGACCCCCAATCGATGCCCTAGTCGTGGGTATCATCGATACCGTTTCTGGTGAAGATGGATTGCTTTACAGCAAAAAAAACGAGTCTCGCTATCGATTGGGTGGTAGGTAGAGGTCGCAATTTGAGATAGCAATTTGTCTGATTCTACCGAAGACAGGTTAACAATAAGTGACATCAAAGAGGAGATGTATTCATGGTAGTCCGCAAGCGGGCGGCTCCCCCAACCCCTTGGTCGAGAGACTTAGCAGAGCCAAATATCGATAAAACGGCCTACGTGCATTCATTCTCCAATATTATTGGAGATGTTCGCGTCGGTTCTAATGTTTTAATTGCCCCCGGCACCTCGATTCGTGCCGATGAAGGCTTCCCTTTTTATATTGGCGACCATACCAATATCCAAGATGGGGTGGTCATTCACGGTTTGGAGAAAGGGCGGGTCATTGGTGATGATGGTAAAAGCTATTCGGCTTGGATCGGTAAAAATACGTGTATTACCCACATGGCTTTGGTTCACGGGCCGGTTTATGTGGGGGATGAATGTTTTATCGGTTTTCGTTCGACGGTTTTTAATGCTCGTGTTGGTCACGGCTGCATTATTATGATGCACGCCCTGATTCAAGATGTAGAAATCCCTCCTGGTAAATACGTGCCATCAGGAGCGGTCATTACTCATCAACAACAAGCCGATCGCTTGCCCGACGTACAAGAAGAGGATCGTGCCTTTGCCCATCATGTTGTTGAAGTGAATGAGGCGCTGCGAGTGGGATATCGTTGTGCGGAAGATCCGAGCTGCATTCTTCCCCTTCGCAATGAAATTCAAGAACCTGCTTCTAGTGATAATGGGAACGGCCATCGCAATGACGTTGAATATCAATCTTTTACAGAAATTATGTTAAGTCCGGAAACAGTCGAACAGGTGCGATCGCTCCTGAGACAAGGTTACAAAATTAGTGCAGAACACGCAGACAAGCGCCGCTATCGTTCTAAATCTTGGTTGACTTGCGAAGGGATTGAGGGACAGGGAGAAAACCAAGTCTTGCAAGCCCTAGAATCTCGTTTATCCGACCACGAGGGAGAATACGTCCGCTTGATCGGTGTCGATCCTCAAGCCAAACGTCGCGTCCTCGAAGCCATCATTCAGCGTCCGGACGGGACGAGCAAGCCTACACGCACTCGCAGTGCTAAAGTCGTGCGTCCTCGCGTTTCGGGAAACTCTAGCAGTAATGCGTCTCGTTACGCCAGTAATGGCGGTGTTTTAAGTGCAGAAATCAAAGAATTAGTCCGTTCTTTATTGCAGCAAGGCTGCAAGCTGGGAACAGAACACGCCGATCGTCGTCGCTTTAAAACCAAATCTTGGCTCACATGCCCTCAGATTCAGTCTACCCATGAGGCATCAGTCTTTGCCGAGTTAGAAAATTGCTTGCAAGAACATGCAGGAGAATATATTCGCTTAATTGGTATCGATCCCAATGCCAAACGGCGGGTTTCTGAAACCATTATTCAACGCCCTAATGGTCAAGCCTCAGTGAGTGCAAAAGGAAGTTATTCTGTAGCTTCTGGTTCTGGTGGTATTTCGAGTAATAGCTTGAGTCCAGAAGCCGTGGAAACCGTCCGCTCACTCCTGCGTCAAGGCTGCAAAATTGGTCTAGAACGGGCAGATAAGCGTCGTTTTAAAACCAAGTCTTGGCTCACTTGTCAAGGTGTTGATGGCAGTAGCGAAGGACAAGTTATCCCTCAAATCGAAGCCTGTTTGGCAGACTGTGCGGGTGAATACGTGCGCTTGATCGGCATCGACCCTCAAGCCAAGCGGCGGATCTCCGAAACTATCATCCAACGTCCCGGTGATGCTTCTGTTGCTTCTCGGTCTAATGGTTCTTCAGCCAGTCAGTCTACCGCGAGTTATAGCTATAGTAACAACGGTTCGAGTAACGGACGAGTCAGTAATAGTAGCTTAGAGGTCGAAGTTCAAGACCAAGTGCGATCGCTGTTGCGCCAAGGCTACAAAATTGGCACCGAACATGCCGATAAGCGCCACTTCCGCGCTAAATCTTGGCAACCTTGCTCGCCGATTGATTCCCAACAGGAACAGGAAGTCTTCTCGCGCTTGCAAGACTGTTTGGGCGAACACAGTGGAGAATACGTGCGTTTATTAGGTATCGATACTCAAGCCAAGCGACGGGTACTCGAGAAAATTATCCAAAGACCGTAAACGAGTTGGGATGGGTAAAGGGAAAGTTGAAATTGGGAGAAAAGATTGCCCTCAGCTATTACCCATTACCCATTACCCATTACCCATTAGCCAATAACAATGTCTTTGCAACCTTTGCAACTTGCCAATATTCCTCACGTTCGTATTGTTGGAGAGGTGATAATTCACCCCAGTGCCGCGATCGCGCCAGGTGCTATTTTACAAGCCGCACCAAACAGTCAAATTATTATTGCGGCAGGTGCTTGCGTGGGCATGGGAACAATTCTGAATGCTTATGGCGGCAAAATTGAAGTCGAAACCGGGGCAAGTTTGGGAGCTGGTGTTTTAGTCGTCGGATGCAGCAAAATTGGTGCGAATACTTGCATTGGTGGTGGGACGACAATCTATAATGCCGATCTCGATTCGTTACAAGTAATTCCAGCTGGTTCGGTGATTGGCGATCCTTCTCGTCGAGTTGAATTGATTTCAGAACAAGAAACAGATTTACAGACGGCAAAATTCCCGCGATCGGAACAGGAAGAATTCCCTCCTTCTCAGTCAGAAGAAACAACAGAACTTCCCCAGAATTCAGTTCTAGAAGATCCTTGGACATCAGAAACCGAAGCAATGACGGAAATTGCCGCCAACTTGGCAACAAAAACAACGATTGAACCGACCAAGGAAGGTTTACAAAAACAACCCGGTACTCCTGTGTTTGGTAAAGTTTATGTTAATCAATTATTACTGACACTTTTTCCAGAAAGGAACAAAGATGAAGGATAGAAAATCGATTTTTTGCCTTCGTCTTTTCTTTTTTCTGTTATTTCTGTTAAGAAATATGACTTTTTGTTATAGCGATCGCTTATTATCCCTCTAGTTCTGGTTTCCATCCATCATAAAACTTAAGCCAAGACAAGGAGAAAGAACTTCCTCTTTGCCTTGGCTTAACATTTCTTAAATACTTTGTAATAGAATATTAATTTTATTTATGATTTCGACAAGTAAGAACAATTAAAATAACAAAATTCTTTGTCAAAAAACGATCGCGCTTCATGGTAAGCTGAAACCTAACGAACGCAAATAAAAAACAGATCGGATTTAACCGAAACGTTTGATTTTAGAGCAGGCGATCGAGAGAGAATATTTTGAATAAATATTTTTCAAGTATTTTTCGAGTATTTTTCTTCTTGAACTTGCAGAAATGACGATAGATGCGATTGCATTGCACTGAGTTTTTATTGTAGGAAATTATCCTGATAAAGCAATTTAGCAAAGCAATTCAATGAAGTCATTCAACGCGATCGCCAGCCAGATTCAAGCATGCAAGTGCGCGATCGCTCGCTCTAAGCGCTAACCCGAACTAATACACGAGCCTCTATAAATAAGGAGGAATTGAAAAAATGGTACAAGCAAAGCCTAAGTTTGAGGCAGGTGTAAAAGATTATCGCCTGACCTATTACACCCCCGATTACACTCCTAAGGATACCGATTTACTCGCTTGCTTCCGCATGAGTCCCCAGCCCGGAGTTCCTCCAGAAGAAGCGGGTGCAGCAGTTGCAGCAGAATCTTCCACCGGAACATGGACGACGGTCTGGACGGATAACCTCACCGACTTAGATCGCTACAAAGGTCGCTGTTACGAAGTCGAAGCGGTTCCCGGAGAAGACAATCAGTATTTCTGTTTCGTCGCTTATCCTTTGGATCTATTTGAAGAAGGCTCCGTGACCAACGTTTTGACCTCCTTAGTCGGTAACGTTTTCGGATTCAAAGCACTGCGAGCGTTGCGTCTCGAAGATATTCGCTTCCCAGTCGCATTAATTAAAACTTTCCCCGGACCTCCCCACGGGATCACCGTTGAGCGCGACAAAATAAACAAATACGGTCGCCCTTTATTAGGTTGTACGATTAAGCCTAAGTTAGGCTTGTCCGCTAAGAACTACGGACGTGCTGTTTATGAATGTCTGCGCGGTGGCTTGGACTTCACCAAAGACGACGAAAATATTAACTCTCAGCCTTTCATGCGCTGGCGCGATCGCTTCCTCTTCGTACAAGAGGCGATCGTCAAAGCTCAAGCGGAAACCAACGAAATTAAAGGTCATTATCTCAATGTAACCGCCGGAACCTGCGAAGAGATGATGAAACGCGCCGAATTCGCCAAAGAAATCGGTACGCCCATTATCATGCACGACTTCTTGACAGGAGGCTTCACCGCCAACACCACCTTGTCAAAATGGTGTCGCGACAACGGACTCCTCCTTCACATTCACCGCGCCATGCACGCGGTCATCGACCGTCAGCGCAATCACGGGATTCACTTCCGCGTCTTGGCTAAGTGCCTGCGTCTCTCTGGGGGAGATCACCTCCACTCCGGTACCGTCGTCGGTAAACTGGAAGGCGAACGCGGTATCACCATGGGTTTTGTGGACCTGATGCGGGAAGATTACGTCGAAGAAGATCGTTCGCGCGGTATTTTCTTCACCCAAGATTACGCTTCCATGGGTGGTGTGATGCCTGTTGCTTCCGGTGGTATTCACGTTTGGCATATGCCCGCCTTGGTGGAAATCTTCGGCGATGATTCTTGCTTGCAGTTTGGTGGCGGTACCCTCGGACACCCTTGGGGGAATGCCCCCGGTGCAACTGCCAACCGAGTCGCTCTTGAAGCCTGCGTTCAAGCGCGGAATGAAGGTCGCAGCTTGGCTCGCGAAGGGAATGATGTCATTCGCGAAGCCTGTCGTTGGAGTCCGGAACTGGCTGCGGCTTGCGAACTTTGGAAAGAAATCAAGTTCGAGTTCGAGGCAATGGATACCCTCTAAGGAAAAAGAGAGTGTTTTTGATAATGCTCTCAAATGAAGCGATCGCTCTCATTGTCTACCTCAGCCCAAACCCTAAAGGGAAAAAGAAAAAGCGAGAAAATTTACGGTTTTACTTTTTACCTTTATTTACAATGGGCAGAGTTGGGACAAGTAAGTGCCATGAATGCAAAACAAATCGCTCGGGATACGGCTCGCACCTTGCAGAATTACTTAACGTATGAAGCAGTGCGAACGATCCTCGCCCAGTTAAGAGAAACTAATCCCTCGCAGGCCATCTGGCTCAACAAATACTCCGTCGGCAAAATGCAGGATGGGGAGGCATATTTGGAGGGACTAATGCTAGAGCGCAAGGATTTAGTTTTGAGAATCTTGACTGTGCGAGAAGATATTGCCGAATCGGTGCTGGAATTTTTACCCGAGATGGTAAAGACCAATATCCAGCAGGCGAATGGCGAGCGCCGTCGCGAGATTCTCGAGCGTTTGACCCAAGTGCAATCAGTATCGGCGATCGCTTCAGAAGACCTTCCCTCAGAGAATCTCGATCGAGAACCTATAGACTCCGAAATTCAAGACGAATAAGGAGTCAGATTGAATTGTTCATCCCCCATTAATTTCACAAAAAAGTCAACATGAAAACTTTACCCAAAGAGAAACGTTACGAAACTCTGTCCTATCTTCCTCCTTTAACGGATCAGCAAATTGCCAAGCAGATCGATTACATGATCGACCAAGGCAGTATTCCCGCCATTGAATTTGAAGAAAACCCTTCTCCCGACGATCACCACTGGACTTTGTGGAAATTACCTTTATTTGATGCTCGTAACGCTCAAGACGTTCTTAACGAAGTCCGCGAATGTCGTCAAGAATATTCCAACTGCTACATCCGCATTGCCGGTTTTGACAACATTCGTCAATGTCAAACCTTTAGTTTCATCGTTTACAAGCCTAATACCAGCCGCTTCTAAGTTTCTGGTTTAGCAAAAAGAAGGGGGGAAATATTTTCCCCTCTTTTTGCAAGATTGGATTTTAGTATGTTAGGATAGTAAATCCGAGGACGCATAGCTCAGTTGGTTAGAGTGCTACGTTGACATCGTAGAGGTCACTGGTTCGAGACCAGTTGCGTCCATTTCTTTGATATCAATATATTGATTTCTAGCTCTAGCATTTCTCATGCTCTCGTAGTTCAGCGATCAAGCAGACAATTTAAACTTAAACAATTTTAGGCTGGACAAAAAGCGATCGCCAATACAGATAGTCCTCAGACAGGCAAGAAAAGGTTGATTTGCAAAATGACTGATTTGCAAAACGACAGTTGTATCAGAGAAAAGCCCTCGACGAGGATTGAACTCGTGACCTCACCCTTACCAAGGGTGCGCTCTACCACTGAGCTACGAGGGCAATAAATAAATTGGGCAATAAATAAATTGAATTTTAATAAGTTGTGTGGTGGGCCGAGTTGGATTTGAACCAACGTAGGCATAGCCAGCGGATTTACAGTCCGCCCCCATTAACCACTCGGGCACCGACCCATGAATCACCACGATTAATAATCATAGCACGGATTTTAAAAAAAAGGGGAGTTTGAGATAATTATTTTTCATTGAGGCACGATCGCGGTAATGTCCTCATCCGATCGCAACTCAATAATGTAGGGAGACGATCGCCTCCCTACACTCGCGTATTGGATAACGGGCAACCGTTTTACCCACTTTTGTCTGGATTAATTGCCAATCAGTGAGATCGCCTAAACTGCGTAAGCCGTTGTTAAAGCCCACACAATCAAGAATGCGATACTCCCAAACACCGACAAGGCGGAAATCAAGATTACAATGGGCTTGTCAGCATTTTTAAACTTCATGATGCCGCGATTGAGGTCGGACATTGCTTAATTCTAGAACTCTACTTTTGTAGACTAGCAACTTCTTCATCTAAATAATGGCAATCTTTAGGAAGTTTTTCGCCCTCACCTCGGGAGGTTACTCTTGGAATTTGTTATCGCGATCGCGATCGCTACTCTCGGACTCGTTTTCGTTGAATTGGGATTGCGCCTTTTCTTCGGTTTTGGCGATCCGTTGCTCTACATTGGTGACAAAGACATCGGGTATTTACTTTCCCCCAATCAACGAGTCCGACGCATGGGCAACCGCATTGAAATTAATCAATATGCTATGCGTTCCCCCCCCATTACTCCGACTCCAGCCCCAGAAACCTTCCGCATGATGCTGGTCGGGGATTCGGTGGCCAATGGCGGTTGGTGGACGGATGGAGACGAAACCATTTCGCAATTGATGCGGCAATATTTGAAGGATTGCGGACTAACGGTAGAGGTCTTAAATGCTTCGGCTAATTCGTGGGGTCCGCGTAACGAACTTGCTTATCTACAACGATTTGGCTTATTTGGTTCGCAAGTACTTATTCTGCTTCTCAATACAGACGATCTTTTCGGGACTCCGCCCACTTCAATTCCTGTCGGACGCGATCGCACCTATCCCGATCGCAAACCTTCTTTAGCCCTCATTGAAGTCTATTTTCGCTTTCTCGCCCGTCCTCAGCCTATTCCCGAACTCAAAGCCATTCACAATGAAGGCGGCGATCGCGTCGGTATTAATTTAAAAGCTATTGATGAAATTGTTGCGATCGCCAACCGCAACAAGGCCAAATTTTGTCTCGCTTTAACTCCTCTTTTGCGGGAAATCGAACCGGGTTCGCGAGACTACGAAAAAAAGGCGCGTCAGCGATTGCTCGAACTCACTCAAAGTCAAAGTATAAATTATATTGATTTTCTGCCTTTGTTTAATTCCCTTGAAAACCCAAAAACCCTTTATCGCGACCACATTCACTTGAGTCCCAAAGGCAATCGACAAGTTGCACGATCCCTTTGCGAGGCGCTCGACCTCGATCGAGGAAAGAGTGATTCCCCTCAACAGAAATTCTAAGAAACGGGAAGCGGGCGATCGGCGTTACGCTCTAATTCTGCTGCATTCCACACGGTCCCATCTAATGCCATTTTTTCAATGGAACTCGCAAGACGCAAGGCTTTCAGGGCTTGTTCTCCTCCGACGGAAGGCTGATTTCCGCCGCGCACGCAATTGACAAAATGTTCTAATTCTGCGTGCAGGGGTTCGATATTACTCGTATACACCTTTTCAATCGAACCATCTTGACGGTAGAGAACTTGACCGTAATCGGTCATGCAATTGGCGGTGGTTTGGCGATGAATTAAAATCTCATTGTTGAGAAAATCGGCTTCAGTCAAAGAGCTTTTACAATGGGCAGTAATGCGCCGAATTTTACGATGAGTGACTTTACTGGCTGTCAGGGTGGCGACCATGCCATTATTGAACCCTAAAGTTGCCGTCACATAGTCCAAATAGCCGGAATCGGAAGCGCGGCTGCCACTGGCTGTTAATTTCACCACCGTTGCATTGGCCAATTCCAATAATAAATCGATGTCGTGGATCATTAAATCCAAGACCACGGAAACATCATTGGCGCGATCGCTATAGGGACTCATGCGATCGGCTTCGATCGCTAGCAATTCCTCGGTTTTGAGAACTTTACTTAATTCTTGAAATGCCGGGTTAAAGCGTTCGATATGACCCACTTGTAAAATGCAGTTAGACTCAGCCGCCGCATTGACTAAAGATTCAGCCTCGGCAATGCTGGCAGCGATCGGCTTTTCAACGAGAATGTGTACTCCGGCTTGCAAGCACTCCATCCCGACTCGATGGTGCAAGCGCGTTGGTACTGCGACGCAAACTGCATCAACATGGGGAAGTAGAGCTTGATAGTCTTCAAAAAAGCGCACGCGATATTTACTGGCTGTATCTAAACCTCGTTCGACATTAATATCGGAAACTCCTACCAGTTCCACATCTTTCAGCAAACTGAGAACGCGGGTGTGGTGTTGTCCCATATTGCCTACGCCAATCACGCCGATGCGGATCGGTTGGAGAGAGGTACGGTGTATTTTACCGTTTTGGTTTCCTTCGGTTCTCCGATCTTGCACTCCTTGTAGCCTCCTCTACGATGGGAATTGAGTTTTTGGCTGTTGCCCTCTTAATCCATCCAGATAGTACCACAGCAATACTGAGATATGAAGAAATAAAAAAATTTTGGTGTTAACTTCGCGCTTGATGGTATATCAGTCAAGGAAAATTCTATCAAGATTCAGTCCAGACAAGTCGCAAAGCTAGTAAGGCAAAGCCGATCGCGGCTCCTGCTTTTAACAAGCGCGTGGGCAAGATTTGCGCGGCTCCCGCACCCACTAAAACCCCGAGAAAACTCGCCAAAACTAAAGCTGTCACCGTTCCCAAAAATACCGCCCGAGGCGAGTGGGAACTGCCACTGAGGGCGATCGCGGCTAATTGACTTTTATCGCCAATTTCTGCAAAAAATACTGTGATAAAACTCAATCCCAATAGTTGCCAATCCATCTTTTCAGTTATCAGTTATCAGTTATCAGTTATCAGTTATCAGTTATCAGTTATCAGTTAGCAATTTTTAGAGTTGTAAGGCATCTCCTAATAAGAGAATGGCGACGAAGAGTAAAATTGCGGCAGCAGCGAGATCCATAGTTTGAGGACTGATGCGTTTGGAGAGCCACCAACCCACTAAAACGCCGATTAAACTGGTGGAAATGAGGGCGATCGCGGCACCGATAAAAACAATCCAAGGTGATTGAGATTCCGCCGCCATTAATAGGGTGGCAAGTTGGGTGCGATCGCCCATTTCTGCTAAGCAAATTGTGAGAAATGTTGTGCTAAATGTTCCCCAAAATGCCCCTTTTCGCCAAGATGTGCTTTGCGGATTTTCGCGATCGCTTGTTTGGGAAATATCGAGACTAGGCGATCGCGCTTCTGGTGTGGGTTTGATTGCAGTCACAAAAATTTTAGAAAAACTTTGATTTATCCTACCATTTTCACCGCAATTCTTATTGTTGCTCGCAATCGCGTTGGGAAAATGAGTTTGAGGTAGCGATCGCTCAATGACAATATTTATCGGTACTATCAGGTTTGGCATTTTCTTTCCCTCGCCGCATTACCCCTAAAATCGTTGAAATAATCACGCATCGTCGTAAATCTCCGCCGTTGGAAGGTTTGAGAGCAATACGACCTTTTGCGCGTAGTGAAGTTTGTCCGCATTCATCTCCTGGTTTGTAAATCGCACAACCATAATGATTGAATTGAACCCGCCATAATTGCTCGGTGTTATCTTTGCGAAATGTTGTCTCGTTATCAATCTGCACTCCTGATTCTAAGTTCTGCCATAGCCCTTCATTATTCCAGATCGAAGGCGGGATAAAATCATGGGTATCGGCGAGATGAATCACCCATTGTACTTTGCCGTTATTCTCTCGAAAACTGGCCTGCCAAGTGTCTTTATCGCGGATTGCATTACTTTTTGCCGCCATTAACGCTCGATAAATTTGACTCTGGGATTGATTGAGACGAGTACGATTTGTATAACTTAACCAAGAAGGGGCGGCAATCGCAGCTAAGAGACCGATAATCGCGATGACGACTAAAAGTTCGATGAGGGTAAACCCTCGTTCTTGCGAGGAAAATAGATTATTTCTCGTTGACATCAGGATCGTAACTCGATAACACCCTGCGACTTTAGCGATCGCACTATCGAGTTACTTTAGCAAAAAATCTCCAACTTAACGAAATAATTCAAAGGGAAACATCGATCGCTAACGGTAGCGCAGCATGAACGAACGATAATAGAGGTCCAGTTTGTTCGCTGCCATTAACAGCAAGATCGCTATGACAGAGATAGAGTTTTTCCCCTGCCCGTGCCAGTAGATCGCGTAAAATTCTCTCTAAACGCACTTTATCAGCTTCGACTCGATCTTCGGGCATTAAAGGAAACCCCGACCAATCTTTAAGAAAGAGAGGTGAGGCAAATAACTCCGTCGCCCCGCCCATTTGCCAGAGGGTTGACCCCACATCCAACCAAAAATGCCAACGATGAGAGCGATGTAAGGAACGGTATTGAAAGATAGTTGCAAGGGCGATCGCATTCGGTTCCTTCGTTCCCCAAGGCCTTCCCGGACGGGCATTAGCGGTAATAGTCCCTCGGCGCAGGAGTTGGATAAATTGGGCAATGGTATCGGTTTGCGATCGCCCTTGGGGTTCGTTTTGGCGCAGTCGGCGATCGGTTTCCCAAAAATGTTGGGCGGTTTCCATTAATTCTCGCAGGGCGGCGAGTTGGGGATAGGTTAAGTTACTCCCATTCCATAAAAAGTCTTTCATGGCGCGATCTAAAAGGGCGCGAGGAGTTTGTTGGTGTCGTTTCGCTTCTTCGATCCAATGGCGAATTCCTTCATACGCATTCATCGCCCGATGTCCCAAGCGATCCCAACGAGGGTAGATTTCTCCCCGTTTGAGGTGGGGATATTCGAGATCGAGATAGTAGCAGCGATCGGCTAAAATGCCGGCCCGGACGGGATCGATATCGGAGATAAATCTCCCTTCTTCTTCTTTCTCTTGCCAACGCCGACTTAAAATAACCAGCATTTCTGCCACGGTTTCTCGTTCGACTAAATGTCCCAAACCGGGATAAATCAACGCAAGAAGAGTGAGGAGGGCGCGGACGAGAGGGGAACTAATGAGAGGTCGCTGTTCGTTGAGGGGTTCGATCGCGATGCCTCGTTGACTAAGAATTTTCATGAGGGTATAGCGGGCGATCGCATCCAAACCGGGGGCGATAATGGCAATATCTCGAGGTTTCACTTGCTCTTTCTCAATGGCAGCGATAATAACTTCGGCGGTTTGACGCAAGAGGGCGGATCGCGAAACCGCTTGAATGAGAGAGACGGAGGGGGGAAAACTGGGGAGATAAACGGGTTCGATCGCCAGTTGAATAGCAATTTCTGCCAATTCTGAGGAGAGCCCTGCGGGTTGGTTGAGTTTTTCTACGGTATCGCAGCGATCGCCGAGTCGAGCCAGATAATTCGGGTCGGCGTTGAGTCCCAATCTCGATTTGCCGTTGGGGTTATAAGTGAAGGTGGCAAAGATACCTTCATCAAGGAAAAAATCGTATAAATCTTTGGCAATGGCGGGATAATCGTCGGTATCGTCGGCAAAGATGGCTTGAAATCTTTGGCGCAGGTGTTTTTGATAGATGCGATCGCCCAATAAATAGCGCCAGTACAGTTCGTAAATAATGCCATAGGTTAACAGTCCGCGATCTAAGCACCACTGTCGCCATTGCAACAAGAGCTTGCCTCGCAATTCGCTCGTTTGATCCAATGTTTCCCATTCTGATTCGTTGAATCCATCCTTTAAGAGTTGAGAAATCCCTTCGCAGGCAATGCCGCTAGCCCCTGCGAGTTGCAATAGATCTAAGGTTTGGCGAATAAAGCGATATTCAGTAACTCCGGCATTTTGCAAGTTTTCTTTATCTAAGGCCGATCGCCACAATTGGGTTGCCAGTTCTTGTTCGGTTTCCGGGCGCAACCGTAGGGGGAATTGAGCTTTCAAGTTCAAGCGTTGAAAGAGTAGCGGCCAAAATAAGGTGACTTCATCGGCGATAAAACCGAGAGGGGTTTTGGCAATGAGGGGATAACTCCCTGCGACTTCCCCAGCAAGGCGATCGGCTAAACTGCGTCGGTTGTCGTCGTTAGCAGCAAAGATAAGAATAGCTGGGGTAATGGGTTGTAATTTCTCTGGGGACAGGGTAGGCGACTGTTTTTCCCTCAACCATCGCCGAAATTCTTGAATGAGGCGAGTCGTTTTGCCACTGCGCGTTGTACCGACGATCCAAAGGGACATTGAGTTAAAAGGTTAAAGATGATAACGGAATAACCGATCGCTGATAACTGAATTTGCTACCATACCACATACGAGAAAAAATCGGGAGATTGATAGCCTCGTCTCTTTAGAGCAGGGTGGAAAATCGACACGGCGAATTTATTCGCCCGTATCTTATCTGGGTTAATCA
>NZ_JCAMRX010000010.1:0-158246 GCF_059821285.1 Spirulina sp. LEGE 11439 | reverse complement strand
ACCAGTCACCAGTTACCAGTTACCAGTCACCAGTCACCAGTCACCAGTCACCAGTTTTGCCCCCTCAATGGCAAGATGACTGGCCAGAACCTCAAGCACTGCTCTTGAATTTTTTAAGTGAGGTTGTTGGCAGTCAATTGCGGCAATGGTTGAATATTCCCCCACCGCCGCAAGGGGATGCGATCGCTAAACCGTGGCTGCATTCTCTGGGGCAATCTTCTCCAGCTATTAAAGCTCCGGCGGAGGGATTAAAACGTTTGCACGGAGCGATACGAAATTGGGAATCTCCCGTAGCCGATTATCTCGTGACTCCCGAGATAAAACGCTTAGAAAACGAACAATTTCGCGTTTATTTTCATCTGCTTCCCCCCACAGAGGGAGAAATTGCTTGGGGACAATTAGAGTGGAAATTGGCCTATGGATTGCGATCGGCGATCGATCCCGATTGTGTCGTGAGTGCGGAAACCATTTGGCAAAATCCCGTTGATGTTTTGCTGCATCAAGAGCAAGCGATCGAAAATCCTCAAGAAACGTTACTCAAAGGATTGGGCTTGGCCGCACGAGTATACGATCCGATTAAAGAGAGTTTAAATGAGGGCAAGCCGACTCAATGTTTGTTAAATCCGATTGCCGTTTATGAATTCGTTCGCGCCAGTGCGTGGCAATTACAAGATAGCGGGTTTAGCACGATCTTTCCCCCCGGATTGGATTCTCGCTCCCAAGAAAAACGCTTGGGGATTAAAATTCAGGCGAAAGTCCAGCAAAAACGAGGACAGCGTTTGGGGCTAAAAAGTCTCCTCAATTATCAATTAGATTTGGCTGTCGGGGAACAAAGTTTATCCGCCGAAGATTTTGAGCAACTCCTCGCTCAACGTTCTCCTTTAGTTGAGATTGATGAAGAATGGCTGGCGCTGCAACCTGCTGACGTGCGAGCGGCTCAAGCTGTTTTAGCGCCTGCCAAAAAAGATGAATTAGCGCTAACGGTTGAAGATGCCTTGCGCTTGAGTACGGGGGATATGAAAATCTTGGCCAAATTACCCGTGATTCGCTTTGAAGCCTCGGGAATTCTCAAAGATTTAATTGCCAATTTAACTGAAAATCGAGCGCTTAAACCCTTGAAAACCCCTAAAGATTTTCACGGAGAATTGCGACCCTATCAGGCACGCGGTGCGAGTTGGCTGGCATTATTAGAGCAATGGAGTCTTGGGGCTTGTCTGGCGGACGATATGGGGCTAGGAAAATGTGTTGCGGCCAATACCTCAATCGAAGTCAATGGAATAGAAAAAATAGCGGCGGAAATTTGGGAAATTTATGCAGGGATTACTGAATTTGATGGGGAAGGATTATGGACTAAACCGATGCAAGCGCTGGAAATTATGGCACTAGATGAAGCAACAGGAGAGTTCGTTAAAGCCCCGATCGCCAGACTTTATCGCCAGAAAGTTCGCGAAAATCTCCGTCAAGTTATTCTCGACAATGGCGAGAGTATTACGATTACTTATCGTCACAAATTATTGACCCGTTACGGTTGGAAAAATAATTTTATCAAGGGAGAAGCGATCGCCGTTCCTTCGCCAGATCGAAAAACAAAAGAATATCGAGAAATCAAAGCGATCGAACCTGTTTTTTACGATGGTTGGGTGTATGATTTCGAGATTGAAAAATATCATAATTTTGTCGCTAATGGGATTGTTTGTCACAATACAATTCAAGCGATCGCATTTTTCTTGAATTTGAAAGATCAAGGCGGTTTAAATGCACCAATATTATTAGTTTGTCCGACTTCTGTATTAAATAATTGGCAGCGAGAGTTACAAAAATTTTCACCGACCCTTTCTCAATTTATCCATCATGGCGATAAGCGAAAAAAAGGGAAAGCCTTTGCCAAATTTGTGCAGAATAGACACTTAGTTTTAACCAGTTATTCTCTCGTTTACCGAGATATCAAAACTTTAGAAGCCGTTGCATGGGAAGGGGTTATTTTGGATGAAGCACAAAACATTAAAAATCCTCAATCCAAGCAATCTCAAGCCGTGCGAAGCCTCGATACAGGATTTCGCTTGGCTTTAACTGGAACTCCAGTAGAGAATCGCCTCACCGAATTATGGTCGATTTTAGACTTTCTCAACCCCGGATTTTTAGGAAATAAGCAATTCTTTCAGCGCCGCTTTGCCATTCCGATTGAAAAATATGGCGATCGCGACTCCCTGAGCAAATTGCGATCGCTGGTTCAACCTTTTATTTTGCGCCGTTTAAAAACAGATAAAGATATCATTCAGGATTTACCCGAAAAACAAGAAATGAATGTTTTTTGTGGCTTATCTACCGAACAAGCACAACTTTATCAAACCTTGGTCGATGAGTCTTTGAAAAAAATTGAAGAAGCAGAAGGAATTCAACGTCATGGCTTAATTTTAACTCTGTTAATGAAGCTCAAACAAGTCTGCAATCATCCCGCCCAATATTTGAAAGAAAAAAATTTAAAACGCGGCGATCGCTCGGGTAAATTGCTGCGCTTACAAGAAATGCTCGAGGAAGTGGTTTCCGAAGGCGATCGCGCTCTAATTTTCACACAATTTGCCGAATGGGGCAAACTCCTCCAACCGTATTTAGCCACAAAATTAGAAACGGAAGTGTTGTTCCTTTATGGAGCCACTCGACGAGAACAGCGCCAAGAACTTATCGATCGCTTCCAAAACGATCCCAATGGTCCACAAATTTTTCTTCTCTCTTTAAAAGCAGGAGGGACGGGATTGAATTTAACTCGTGCTAATCATGTTTTTCATGTCGATCGCTGGTGGAATCCTGCCGTCGAAAATCAAGCTACCGATCGCGCCTTTCGTATCGGTCAAAAACGCAATGTTCAAGTCCATAAATTCGTCTGTACGGGAACTTTGGAAGAACGCATTGATGAGATTATTAATAGTAAAAAACAACTGGCAGAACAAACCGTTGACGCAGGAGAACAATGGTTGACTCGCTTAGATACAGAACAATTACGCAATTTGCTGCACTTGGATGAAGGCGTTGCGATCGATGAAAGCGTCTAAATGTTTGCGAGGCTTATCATTACAGTTTCGCGTTCTCTTGGTATAGCTAAGAGAATATAGCGCTGCGATGGCTATTTCTCTTGTCTCTCTTTATGTTTCTCTGTGACTCTGTGGTTCATTTTCTTCATATCCTAACGTATTTGCGTAATACCATAAGTAACGTAGAAATACTTAAGTAAAATAATCCTTCGTATTTACACCGCTCGCCTACGCTTTTTGACTGAGACTGTTTACCAATCTTGTCAGTAATTAACTCGATGGATCGAGAAGAATTTCCCCCTAATTACACCTAAAATTTGTCTTACACTAAAGTTGTGAAAATTTCGTGAAGGTTCTCAATTAAATTGTGAAAAACTCGTGAAAGCCTTATAAAACAGTATATATATGTCTAAAAAAGAATTCGCTACAAGTCAAAATATCGCTCGTATTTATTTTTTTGGTCTAGTTTATTGCAACTTTAAAATTGATAGGTTTAATGTAAAGATTCGCACAAGATTGCGATTGGCCCCTAGACCCGCCAAATTGCTTAGCACTAAGATAACGATATACACCTCGATATTGCTTCGGAGCTATTGCGAGAGTTAAAAATCCTCGCAATTGCCCCCTTTATTTTCATCACTTTCCCCGCGCTTAGCACTTCAATCCCAATCACATTTTTTTCATCAACAACACAGGAGAACAAATCATGAAATTGAATGTATTTACCGGACTCATTGCCGCTACAACAGCTTTCGCGACCTTATTCTCAGCCTCAGATGCACTTGCAAATTCCTTGAGTCGCGATCTGTATGATGCACAATATCAAAACGCAAGCAGTGACTTGCTGCGCTTAGAATACGATGCTTGGAAAAGTTTTAACGATCTGACCAACAAAGAGAGAACGTTAATGAATGCCGTTGATTTACCAACAGTCGATCTCAATAAATTGCGCTGGGAAGGTGGAGTCAACGATGTGGAAGTCTATTTTATTAATGAAGGTGCTGGCTATCGCAACCAATTGTTCTATTCAACCGATAGTGGTGCCACCAAAGAAATCATTTTCGATGATATTTCTTCTCCTAACAGCGTTTTAAGTAATAGCAACGGCCCTTTATCTTTGGGTCAAGGGGTGAACTTGGGGAACTTTGAAGGTAACACATTTATCGAATTCTTCCTCAAGTCTAATGGAGCCAATGGCGGACAAAATTTCTTTGGTTTCGACCCGACGGAAAATCCCGATGCTTTTCCTCATGTTTTAGCCTATGAGATTGATGATTTTATCTTGATCGGTTTTGAAGACCTCTGGAATGGTGGGGATAAAGACTACAACGATACCGTGTTTGTGGTTCGCGGTGTAACCTCTGACGATGTTGTGGATGTTCCTGAACCTGCGACGGTTTTAGCTTTGTTGGGTATTATGGCATTCGGTAAGACTCGCATCCGTCGCGATCGCGATTAAAATCGACGGCAACGATCGAGGCGATCGCAAATCTCTGCGATCGCGAAATAAAGTAGATTTTGCTCTTGCTGTTGCGCCAATATGCGGATATGACTTCATAGATATTGCGATACGCCGACAAAAATTTACGAGTACCATCAAGGAATCATTCAACAAACAGAAATTGTTGACTTTACCCGGCAAATTTTAACTGATGCGTTGAATCATACAGAAGAAATATCAGGGATTATCCGTCTTGATGCTCAAGGAAATTTTTGCCTTTGAACCTATTTCTAGAAAGTAATTGAGGATTGGTGGTCAAAATCGATACAAGAAAAAATAGCCGTCTCGAGTTATGAGACAGCTATTTAAAAATGGGATTTTGTTAAAAAAGTTGAAATTTAAAGAACGCCAAGACTAGATAGCCCTAAAATAGCGCCAAAACCGAGAACGTGGCCGAAACTGGTTGTTGCCAACAACGCCGGGAAGCCCATACCGCCAAACATTGCAGGCATGGGAAGGGCGGGACCTTCGGCGGGTTTTTGGATGGTGGCTTTCCCAAATGCGATCGCCAAAATATTGCAGACGATCATGACAAGACCCACTTTAGGACTCCAAGCTGCGGTAGCAGGGACAGCAGCAGCCAATAACATCAGATTAGTCAATTTACGTTCTCCTCAACAAATTCGTTGTAATTTTTATCTCAAACTTTCAAGCCGCGATTATCATTTTGTTACAACAATTTACATTTTCTTTATTTTTACCAGACCGAGGGAGATGGATTCAATCGCAAAGAATCGTTACAATAAAAGCGATCGCTCCTACGGTAATCACGATGACAACTGACGCTCATTTACAACCCGTACCCCATCATGTTGTTGTTATCGGGGGAGGGTTTGGGGGACTCTACACCGCCAAAGCATTAGGAAAGGCTTCTGTCAAGGTGACGCTCATTGACAAGCGCAATTTTCATCTCTTTCAACCCCTACTTTACCAAGTTGCCACGGCAAGTTTATCGCCTGCGGATATTGCTTCTCCTTTGCGTTTGGTATTACGAGAGAATAAAAACACGCAAGTGTTACTCGATGAAGTGACGGATATCGATCCCGACAGCAAAAGTATTACTTTAAAAGAGAGAAAACTGAACTACGATACCTTAGTGGTGGCAACTGGAGTCAGTCATCATTATTTCGGGAACGATCGCTGGCAAGATCGGGCTCCCGGCTTAAAAAGCATAGAAGATGCTCTCGAAATTCGCCGTCGTATTTTGTCAGCTTTTGAAACTGCTGAAAAGGAAAGCGATCGTGCTAAGCGTCAAGCCTTGTTAACCTTTGCCATTGTCGGCGGCGGACCCACGGGAGTAGAATTAGCAGGGGCGATCGCCGAAATTGCCCATAGCGCCCTAAAAAATGACTTTCGCAGCATTGACACGACAGAAACCAAAATTCTCCTAATTGAGGGGATGGAGCGCATTTTACCCCCCTATCCTCCAGAATTATCAGCCAAAGCAGCAGTTTCTCTCCAGCGTTTGGGGGTAACTATCCGCACAAAAACCTTTGTCACCAATATTGAGGAAGATGTTGTTACCTTGCGTCAGGGGGACGCAGAAGAGCATATCGCGGCAGAAACAGTGCTGTGGGCGGCGGGAGTCAAAGCCTCGAAAATGGGACTCGTATTACGCGATCGCGCAGGTGCAGAGTTGGATCGGGTGGGTCGGGTAATCGTTGAGTCGGATTTAAGTCTGAAGCAGTATTCTGATATTTATGTTATTGGCGATCTGGCGCATTATGCTCACCAAGGCGATCGGCCTTTACCCGGAATTGCTCCTGTTGCCATGCAGCAAGGCAGTTATATTGCGAAAAGCATTCAACAAAAATCAAAAGGAAATATCGTTCCAGCATTTCGTTATTTTGATGTGGGAAAATTAGCCGTAATCGGTCAAAATGCCGCCGTTGTCGATTTGGGATACGTGCGTTTATCCGGATTTTTAGCATGGTTGATTTGGGTATTTGCCCACATTTATTATTTGATTGAATTTGATAATAAATTGGTGGTTATGGTGCAATGGGGATGGAATTATTTTACGCGCGGGCGCGGGGCGAGGTTGATTACCGGAGAAGATTTATTGCGATCGCTATCCTTAAAAATTGAGAAGAAGAATTAGCAGAAAATGACAATGATTGCGATTAATTAGAGAGATGCGATCGCATTAAAAAGCTAAAAGAAAAAAGCAGAGCAGCATAACGCTTCTCTGCTCAAAAGTAGATGAAAAAATAACCCACAATTTACTGGAGAGCCGCTAAAACATCATTGGCATGAGTTGAAGTATTGACACTTGCATCAACTTGAGAAATCGTGCCTTCCGCATCAATGATATAAGTCACGCGCTTGGAATAGCCACCTCCTTCTACATCATAGGCTTTTGTAATTGCCCCATCCGTATCGGTGAGGAGAGTAAAAGGCAAACCGTATTTTTCTTTAAACATTTTGTGAGAGGCTTCATCATCCATGCTCACCCCCAAAACGACAATATCTTTATTTTGATATTCTGCGTATTGGTCTCGGAAACTCTGAGCTTGTTTGGTACAGCCCGGAGTATCATCTTTGGGGTAAAAATATAAAACGACAATTTTACCCGCGAAATCGGTCAGAGAGACCGCATTGCCTGCATCATCTTTGGTGGTAAAAGTGGGGGCTTTTGTTCCAACTGCTAGTGCCATGACCTTTGAATTCCTCCGAAGGATAAATAATCGTACTTCTCTGAATTTTACCAAGATGTTGTTAGAAAACCCTATCTACCTAATGGGTGGGGAAATGTCAAAATAAAAAGAGTATTCTTAAATTAATAGTTGGCACGATCGCTATGTCCAGTTCAACGTTACCCCCCATTGCCTATTCCTCGCAAACCCTAGAGCGAGGATCGCGTGCTTTGCGGTGTTCTCCTTTTACCTTGACCTTGTTTATTGCCATGCGATCGCGCGGAATTGCCTTAAAAGCGATCGCTGGCTCCTCTGGAGTCAAAAATAAATACACCTGTACCTCTTTATTGGAGTTAAGTGCCGAGAGCGATTTAATTTGGTCGATTCGAGTCGGTCTTTTGCGGCGAGAAGTAGACGGGCAAGGCATTACCGATAGTTTTCGCCTCACTCCTTTAGGTCGCCAACTCGTGAAACAGTGGGAGATACAAGGAGATTCTTTTGCTTCTGTCTCATGGTGCGATCGCCCTAAAAATGCCCTCAATCGCTGGCTGAGACTCCCTATCTAAATTTCTAAAACCCAGTTATCTAGGTTTAACGAGTGATGGAAAAACTAAAGCTCCCCAATGGATTAGAATGTTATTCCTTAAGTCAAAAAGAAACCGAATTTATATTTTCGGAAATCTTTGCCGATTGGCAATATATGCAAAACAATATTGTCGTTCATCAAGGCGATTGTATTTTTGATGTCGGTGCGAATATCGGTCTTTTTTCATTATTTATGAATCAGATTCAGGAGAATTTAAAAATCTTTGCTTTTGAACCTATCGAACCAACATTTTCAGTACTATGCGAAAACATACACCTTCACAACTTAACCAATGTTTCGCCGTTTAATTATGGTTTGGGTTCGGAAAATAATCCAGAGCGAGTTTTTACCTTTTACCCCAATATGCCGGGTAACTCCACCGAAAGACCCAAAGAAAAGTTAGCACAAAAAGATATCATGATTGATATCTTCGGACAAGAACAGACTGAATATTTCTTCCAACATACTCGAGTGGTTGGCGAAATCAGAAAGCTATCTCATGTTATCAAAGACCTATCCATTAACTCAATTGACTTACTTAAAATTGATGTGGAAGGAAGCGAACTTGATGTTCTTCAAGGAATAGAACCGGATGACTGGCCGAAAATAAAGCAAGTTGTTGCTGAAATTCACAATGCAAACAACAGATTGGATCAATTTCTCTCTATTCTCCAAAGTTACGGGTTTAAAGTAACCGTTGAGAAGAGTGATTTACTGCCTTCTACGTTAAATAATTGCAATGTTTATGCCGTGCGCTCTTGATACTCCTATCAAAATTCATCTACGATACAAAGTAGCCTAAATAACTATCGATCGCTCAATAACTCAGTGAAAGCAATAATGGTTGTGGGAACCACCTCCCACGCAGGAAAATCCATGCTCGCGACGGCACTGTGTCGCATTCTTTCCCGTAAAGGCTGGCGGGTGGCTCCGTTTAAAGGGCAAAACATGGCCTTGAATGCCTATGTTACCTCAACCGGAGGAGAAATCGGTTACGCCCAAGCCGTGCAAGCATGGGCTGCCGGCGTGAGTCCTTGGGTAGAAATGAACCCGATTTTGCTTAAACCTCAAGGCGATAAGACTTCTCAAGTCATTCTGCGCGGGACGGCAGTAGGCATCACCAAGGCACAAGATTATTACGAACAGTATTTCGAGCGGGGTTGGCATGCCATCCAAGAATCCCTACAGCATTTAGCGGGTGAATTTGATTTTGTGGTTTGCGAAGGGGCGGGCAGTCCGGCAGAAATTAACCTCAAACACCGGGATTTAACCAATATGCGGGTGGCCAAGTATTTAAGTGCGCCGACTTTATTGGTTGTCGATATCGATCGCGGCGGTTCTTTCGCTCATGTTGTCGGCACTCTCGCATTATTAGAACCCGACGAACGGGCGCTGATTAAAGGGGTCGCAATCAATAAATTTCGTGGAGACCAAGCTCTCTTGCAATCCGGGATCGACTGGCTGGAAAATTATACCGGCATTCCAGTCTTGGGGGTGATTCCTTGGGTTGATAATCTGTTTCCGGCAGAAGACTCCCTCTCTTTGTTAGAGCGGCGATCGCGAAAACCCAACCGAGAACTCACGATCGCTGTATTGCGCTTGCCTCGCATTTCTAATTTTACGGACTTTGACCCCCTAGAAGCAGAACCCACGGTAGATGTGAGATACGTGGCACTCGAGGGAAATTTAGGCTATCCCGATGCGGTCATTATTCCGGGATCGAAAACCACCACCGCCGATCTCAAAGTCTTGTATGAGAGCGGTATGGCTGCCAAAATTCGCGATTATGTGGCGGCGGGAGGCATTGTTTTCGGAATTTGCGGCGGCTTCCAAATGCTCGGCCAAACTGTGAGCGATCCAGAACGGTTAGAAGGAAGCGATCGTCAAACCACCGGCCTAAAACTTCTCCCGATTAAAACAACCCTCGAACGCCGCAAGGTAGTACGCCAACGCATTTGTACGTCAATTTATCCGCAATCTTTGCCGATCGATGGGTTTGAGATTCATCAGGGACGCACGCGCCTGATGAACCCACCCTCAGATCCTTCCTCAGATCCCCCCGAGTGCCATTATTTGTTTAGCGATCCGGGGTTGGGTTTGGTCGATCCGTCTCTGTCAATTTGGGGTTGTTATTTACATGGATTATTCGAGAATGGCGCTTGGCGGCGATCGTGGCTCAATCACCTCAGACAAAGGAGAGGCTTGCTTTCTTTGCCGACGGGAATTCCCAACTATCGAGATCAGCGCGAAATCATGTTGGATGAAATCGCAGATTTAGTGGCAAAAAATTTGGATTTAAAACCGCTTTTACCGAATTAGTGATGGGTTACGCTTTGAAAAGTTTGGATCGCGTCGTCGATTGTTTTAGCGTCTAAATTCGCTAAAACAATCGCTTGTTCTGGAGGTTGAAAGAGACGATTTTGAGAACGATGATAGGCTGGATCGTAATAATATAAGAGCAAATCTCGGACTAACTCATGCCATTGCTGGCGATCGCACCACTCGAACCATTGTTGTAGCTTTTCTTGGCCGCAACGAGATTTGAGGCGCTGTAATTTCGTTTTGAGAATGTCGGGATGTTCGATAAAATGAGAATATTGTTGTAATAATCCCTTCACTCGTTCTTCAAGAGATAAACGGATTTCAACGCAAGGAGACTGTTTCATTTTTTCCCATAATTCTTGAGGGAGATGAACTTTCCCGATCTTATGACTTTCCGACTCTAGCCAAACTGTTTTCTCGCGATTGTATTGTTGTAGCTGTTGAAGAAATAAACTTTCAAAATACTTTTGCGAAGGTTGGCACTCGAGGCGATCGCGCCATTCCTGACCCAATAAAGACCCGCGATGTCTTGCCAATTTTTCTAAATCTAAAACTTGCATTCCCTGTTGTGACATTGTTTTTAAAATTTGCGTTTTTCCCGTCCCCGTCAAACCGCATAAAATTTTATAATTAAACTGTTGCGGTAAAACTTGCAATTGTTCGCGGACATGGGTTCGATAGGTTTGATAACCTCCTTTGAGAACGGTCGTTTGCCAGCCAATTTGATTTAAAACTAAGGCCAAACTCTGAGAACGCTGTCCTCCACGCCAACAGTAAATTAAGGGAAAATAATCTCGTTCTTTGTTAGCAAAATGGGACTGTAAATGACGAGCAATATTTTGCGTGACCAAAACCGCACCTCTTTTTCTGGCTTCAAACGGTGAAACTTGCTTGTAAATCGTGCCAATTTTAGCGCGTTCTTCATTATTGAGAACTGGGAGATTCAACGCTCCCGGAATACAATCCTCTGTATATTCTCCCTCAGAACGAACGTCGATAATTTCGCTATATATTTCATTCCAAGGTTTTTGAGTAAAAAGCATTGACACAGAAACTAAAAAATATGAGTCCGAATATATTGAGCGATGATTAAGAATCACCGATTTCTTTTTTCATCCCGTTACTTTGTTTCGTTAAATATATGCCAACTAGAACTAATAAAAAAGCAATCCAGTTAAGAAATGTTAAAGATTCTGCAAAAATAATCCAAGCAAATACCGCAGTCAGTAAAGGTTCGAGGAGCATGAACAGGGTCACGAAACCAGAGGAAAATTGTTTGAGGTTATGAATCAACAACCCTTGTCCAATGACTTGACAAAGAACTCCCAGACCAATAACGGCTAGCCAAGTTTGCCAAGTGTGCGGAAAAACTCGATCTTCCGCAATCAGTGTTATACAAAGGGTGAAGAAAGCGCAGAATAAACTCGGCCACAAAAGGATTGTCGCTGCTGAGAATTTGGAGCGCAGATCCTCTCGAATCAAGTAATTTGTTGCATAAAAGACAGCAGAGAGGAAAGCTAAAGCATCGCCGTTTAGAGTACGAGTATCGATTTGAAAATCTCCCCATGCGATCGCGGTTGAGCCAATTAATGCCAAACTCATGCCCAATAAAAACTTAAGATCGAAACTTTGAGACAGAAATAACCATCCTCCTAATGTCGCAAAAATAGGGGTCAGGTTATGAAGTAAATTAGAATTGGCTACACTGGTTTGCGTTAAAGATAATGCCCAGAAAACCATAGCTAGAGTTCCCACCAGAGAGGAAAGGAGAAAACGCCCCCAATCTTTTAACTCAATATTGTCTTGAGGTTTGGCTAAGTCTGCAATGCCTCGACTTTGAAGATTATCCCACAGAAATAGCGTGATAAAAGCGATCGCAAAACGATTAAAACAGGTTGCAGCCGGACCAAGTTCATTCTCACTCAATCGGGTGAAAATTGCGGCGAAGGATAAGATTAAGACTCCAATAAGCAATGAAAGTAAAGCCAATTGAGAGCCTTGAGATTGAGTCTTATTTTGCTGAATCTCATTTTCTGTCGTCAGCATTATATTTATCGGGGTCGTTTCTATAAAGTCTAAAAGTAGCCCTCTCACTGATAAAAAAGAGCGAGAAGGCTTTTTGTGAAAGTATTTTAGTGCAGGCTAAGCGATCGCTGTAGCAATAGCTGTCGATCGTGTCGATCCGGTGGAATCCGTTTGAATTTTGTAGAAACTTTGGCCATTTGCAGCTTCATAATCTGCTTGCAGGGCTGAAAAATCATCATTCCACAAGAGAATTGCGATCGCCGCATCTCTCATACTCGTTGCGGCTTGCAATTCCTGTCCCAAATAAAGATACCAAGAAACATCCATTTCACTGTTAAAGAGCGGTTTCTCAATCTCCGTTACGACTCCCGAACGTTTTGGATACAAGGAATAGGCGCTATATTGCCACGCTTGTCGCTTCTTCAAGTTGAGTTTCGGTGCATCTCCCATCTGTAACATCAAGTGAGCTTCTTGCAGGCGAACGCCTTGATATTTATAGAACATTTGCGAGACCAGTCCTCCAGGAGGACGAGCCGCAATTTCCATCAATACCGGTTCATCTGTTCCTTGCTCGAGAAAGAAATCGAGATTGAGAACTGCTGATGAGGGATAGCCAGACTCCAAACTTGCCAAAGTATCGAAGGAAAATTGCTGCAGTTTTGCAAACTCCGGATCCTCTTCTCGAACGACGATATTACCGATAGGACTGCCATACAAAAACTCATCATTCGGTCGATAGTGTTTGCAGGCAGCAAAATAACAAGGTTTGCCATCTTTGATAACAACACTCGTATTATAGAGTCGACCAGTGATGAACTCGTTTAACTCAAATTCTTCACTCGCATTGACATGAGTATCGCACCAAGTTTTGAGTTGATTGTAGTTGTAAATTCGTTGTGTTTTTTCGCTGCCGGCTCCAATAACAGGTTTGATGAAAATTGTTGCTCCTAACTTCTCAATGGTATCCTGTAAGTAAGTTTCAGGTGCTTTGAGATATTGCTGAGGAGCGAAAATTAAATATTTAGGCAGTCGAATTTGTGAATTTTGCAAAGCCAACTTGAGTAAATTTTTGTTGGTAAATGGATGAATCTGCTCGGGGCGATCGCCTTCTATATTAAGACGTTCTCGCATTTGGGCTGCTAAAAGAACCGAATATTCGTCGTTAGTAATAATCCGGCAATTTTCAGTCTGAAGTTTAAAGGTCGTTGTGATTTCTTGATAGACTTGGAGGAGATTTTCTAAGTTATAGGGTTCGACAATTTTAACAAGGTCGAGGTATTCGTACTGAGCGGGAACAATTTTGCTCAGTCCTTGCCGACTGCCAAGGAAGACAATATTGCGGTTAGCTGTTTCGATATGGGAGAGATCGGTTTTGATCGGTAAAGTATCGTGGAGAATAAAAACCGTTTGTTTTTGAGCATCTAGAGTGTGATGTTCTAAAGCAATTGGGCGGTTTTCTTTCTCAAACATTTCTTGAATGTGCTGAAGAATTTCTGTTGAACAACCCCAAGATAAAGTAACACCAGCTCCACCATGACCGTAGTTATAGAAAATTCGCGTATCGGGAACCCTTTCCACACAGACATTTTTCTCTGTAAAGGGACGCAAACCCGTTCTCACTGGCTCATTTTCGTCGAGGGGCAGATCTCTCAGTTCTTGTAAAAATTGCAGACAGCCATCATACATCTGCCGAATGATGGGAACATCAAGAGATAAGTTGGTATCCCATTGGTCTTGTTGGGCGAGACCCCCTAAGACAACGATATCATCTTTGCCTCGCGGAACGATAAAGATGATGTCCTGTTCGTCTGTGGAAGAGTCATCATGAGAAATACAATGAGCATCATTAATAATTCCACCTTGATTTTTGACCCTCACGAGGGCACCTCGCAAAGGATACATGGATGAATCTCCAGTCGTGACAATCGAACCCAATCCCGCACAATTGACAATTGCCTCAACATTAAAGCGATCGAGCAACTCTTGTTCGTTTTGCACGATATTGACGGTAATTTTCTCCTGAATGATTTCACAGCCAATATCTTTGACGTATTGAAGAAGCCATTTCATATAAGTATCTGTGTTTGCCATTGGAGCCATGTGCTTGTAAGCGTCTTTAATCCCTCCTTGAAATCCTAAATCGATGGTATCGCGAATGATGTGTAAACCTCGTTCAAAGCCATCCACTTCTGCCTTTAACTCATTCATTTTCTGAAGGTCGGCAGGACGATTTTCAATGATATCTTTAAAGTAAAAATAGACATCTCTGAGGTAGACACCTGTTTTTTCAGAGCCGTACTTAGATTGAATTTGCTTTAGTTTTTCATAGGCAATCATGCACCAAATTTTAGAACGTTCCAAGGAACGAGGGGTACCGTGCTTGCCACAAACAGCAGGAGGCCATTCCCATAATGCTCCTGCTACAATTGAAGTTAAATTAGGTGCAAAACGGTCAGCAACAATCGTGACTTGAAAACCTGCTTCTCTCAAACAAATTGCAGTTGTCAGACCGCTGACTCCTGCTCCTATCACTAAAATTCTGTTTTTGTCTGGGTTTTGATTATTGCTCACTATGATTTAATTTCCTATTTTTGAATTTGGTTGCTATGGTTGAAAACTTCAGTTTTGGGTCAAGTGAGTGGGAATTCAACGCGATCGCTCTGGCCAATCTAGTCAAAGGATATCTCACTAAAATCCATTCTTAACAAGACTTAAACAGTTAGGCTTTTACCTCCTGAGCTTTTCCAAGGTAATCCATAAACACCCACATATGAGTAGTATTCTTGTTAAGAAAAAATAAAGGTTTTTTTGTACCTACTAATTGTTAGAAATATATGAGATAACCTGCAATTTTTTTTGATTTTCTCTATCATAAAAATGTTGCACTCGCGATTTTTTATCAATTTTTTAACCTTGAATTATAAATATTTCCTAACCGCTTTGAGTTTGATTTTAAGTGTAGGAGGCGGTTTAGCGTCTTGTAGCGGCGATCGCACTTCGCAAAGCTGGTTTTCCCCAGATCCCCAACTCCAAGAGAATTCTACGGCATCAGAAACCTCTCTCAGTCCTTCTCCCAGTCCTTCTCCCCAAGAAACTCTTCAACCAACCCCCACAGAGGTCAAAGGGAATAAACTTCCCGCCAATTTTCCCAAAGCAATTCCCATTTATACCCGAGCAAAATTACTAGAATCTCAATATCGAGTGGGAGAAATTCAAGGAGAAACGCGTTGGAAAACAGAAGCCGATCGCGATACCATTGCAACATTTTATCGGCAGGAATTAGAGAAAAATAACTGGGCGATCGATGCTTCTGAGTCGAACAATTCTTTAGTGATTGCTTCTCGAGATCAATTGAACCTCAAACTCTCAATTACCCCTGCATCAGATTCCGATCCGGAAACTATTTTTTTGCTTGAGTATGCAACTAATTTACCCGAAACGAATTTGACAGAGGTAGAAATACAGCCAACAAAATCAAACGCCGAAGATAGCCAAGAGAAACCCAAAATAGAAACTTCTTTCGATTTAACGCAAGTTTCTCCTCAAGTTCGTGGTTACATTGAAGACTTCGCCGCGTTGGAACTATTACCAGAAAATTTTGACCCCAATAAAACGATTACGCGGCGAGAATATGCTCGCTGGCTGTTTACGACACACAATCAATTGTATCGCGATCGCCCCACCAAACAAATTCGCCCGGTTGCCAGTGCATCTCAGCCTGCTTTTGGGGATGTGAAGGAAAGCGATCGCGATTTTGCCATCATTCAAGGGTTAGCAGAAGCAGGAATTATTCCTTCTCGTTTGAGTCAAAATACCGAAGCCTTATTATTTCAACCGGATGCCCCTTTGACGCGAGAAACGTTGATGTTATGGAAAGTTCCTCTCGATCTTCGCAAAGCCTTACCTTCTGCTTCTATTGAGGCAGTTCAGAAAACATGGGGCTTTCAAGATACGGAAAAAATCGATCCTAAAGTGTTAAAAGCCTTATTTGCAGATTTTGAAAATGGGGAAAATGCTAACATTTTGCGGGCGTTTGGTTATACGACTTTATTGCAACCTAAAAAAGCTGTAATAGGTTCAGAAGTGGCGGCGGCTTTGTGGTATTTTGGCTATCAAGGAGAGGGGATTTCAGCACGGGAAATTTTGGTTTTAGAAAATAGCCAGCCAGACAAACAGTAAATAAAAAAAAGTGGGGCGAATGTCCCACTTTAGTTATTATTGACTAACGACAATGATTTTCATTCTAGTTAAGCCAAATTCAACCTCTAGTTTTCCTTTAAAAGGGCTGTAAATGGTCATTCCAACAATACCCAAGATAGTTCCTCCAAATACAATCGTTGTGATTAAAGCGATCGCACCGTAATGGGAGCGTTTGAGTCTTGCAGAATCTTTTGGCATAGAATGTGAAGTTATATTACAAACAAAGCGGTTTTCGACAATGAAATCACCTAACTTATCTTACTACATCATTTTTTAAAATGTGTATGTACTATTTCAGTCGTTTTATCTCATCCTCAAATAACTCATCAATTTTCTGAGCATCAGATACTAATATACTTCTTTCATCTCGAAAAGGACGGTTAGGATCGCCTTTGAAAGAAAGCCAATTAAAACTCCCAACAATTCCAAATTGGCGATCGGAAACAAGAATTTTACAATGAGTATCACCCAATCGTTTAAAAACAAAATTACTCTTGTAACGTTCCGCTAATTTCTTTATTTCTTCTTCTGCTCGAATATCATAGTATTTTTTTTCTTCTTTTTTTTCTTCTCCAAACCCATAACCAATAAATACTTTAACACCTTTAGCAAGCAATGTTTTTAATTTCTGAATTAACCATTGATTTGAAGCGTTTGCTCGAATCCAAGGAGCAATAATTAAAAGACGTTCTTGGCTATTTTCCAACGCTTTTTCAAGCAAAGGTCTATGTTCATAGGTTTTCAAATAGCGGATTGGTATTGATGAAATGACTTTTTCAAGTTGTTTTTTCAATTCCTTTATTTTTTGTTTAGCTTCATTAAGCTGGTGTTCTAAACTTTGCTTTTCTACATCGTCCTGATTTTTCTCATAAAGTTTTTGTGTTAGTGTGATTTGCTCTTCTATCTTTTGTGTTTCTACACTAATTTGAGACTTAACCGAATTAATTCGCTCTTCATATTCGTCCGCTTGTTTGACAAAATCTTTCCCTAATTTTTCTTCAGCTAAATTTTTGACTTCTTTTAATTGGCTAGACATACTATCTGTTAACTGTTTGATGATTCGCGTTTTCTTACCACCTTTTCCACGAGAAAAAGCAGATTCATGTTCTTCAGAGAGTCGTCCATCAATAACAAAAGAAATTTGAACTTCATTACCATCGTTACCATCGTTTTGTTTATAAATGAGAGCTAAAGCAGGTTGAAAAAAATGGTTTCTTCTCTCGATTGTTTTTAGTCCGATAAACTCTCGATTATCTTCCTTTCTGTAATTGTTTTCTCGGGCAATCTGACGAATAACTTGTTCTATTTCTTTGATTTTAAGATCGGCTAATTCTGGAGGATTATGTGGATAAGCAGGAATTTCCGGGATATTGTTTTGTTTTAGTTCTCTCGGTCGCAATAAACTGCTTTCCTGTTCCCATTTTCCATACCAGCGAGGTTTTTTGAGCATTCTATCAAAATTGATCTTGTATGTTCGCTCTTCTGGAACAATAATGGTTGCTTGTGCAAGAGTCGTTTTTCCTTTTTTTGTTAACTTCCATGATTGAATTTTTGAATTTTCTGATGCAATAAGGTCTATATTTTCTAATTGTCTTAAATTAATCATTGCATCCTTAGTCACAGACTCTTCTAAACCTAAAAATTTACCAATCTCTTCTAAGGAAGATAAACCTACATCAATTGCTTTTAAAATAAATTCTTCTATTGGAGGAATAGATTTATGTCGCAATGTTAACACAGTTAATATTATACGAGTTACAGGAAGTCCAACAGATACAAGATTGACCAGCTCAAAACCCGGACGATTCTCAAAACGTTGAGCTACTTGTAAAATGTCTTCTTCATTATTGTTTAGACTCATTATGTGGCCTCCTGTAAGCAACATGATTCAGGATGAGATTCAATATATTCTAAAATAGTGCGAAGAGGATTATATTTTAAACCTCGACAAAAATTATGATCTCCTACGATCGTTAACCCAACTTTGCCTCTAGATAGTGCAACATTCATCCGTTCTATATCTCGCAAAAAACCGGGATTCCTTTGTTTGTTAGAACGAGTTACAGAATATATTGCTATATCGGCTTCTTGTCCTTGAAATGCGTCAACAGTGTTACATTGTATATTCAATGTTTCCCAATTGCTTGCCTCTCGATCTATTTGTCGTTTTATTAGCTTTAGTTGTGCTGAATATCCCGTTAAAACTGCAACACTGTAAATTTTATTCTGACTTTGTGCCATGTGGTTAAATTGAGAAATTAGACGAATAATAATTTGAGATTCAGCTATATTCTGAAAACTTTGTTTAACTTTTTTTTCGCGACAACGATCGAGTTTGCTTGTTGATAGCCAAGTTACAGGTTTAGGAATAACTTGATTGAGATTTATATCTATATCGGTTCTTGCGCTTTGAATTTGACCCTCATAAAAACATTCGCTAATGAGATCGCCAATTGGTGCAACCATGCGATGTTGTATGCTGAGAATATTTTTATTAGTTTCGGGTAAACTTCTAAGTAAATAAGCAAATAGTGTTTCTTTAACTTCTTCTGGTGTTAAATTGTATTTTTCTAAAAAAATTCCGTCGCGACTTGCTTTATCTTGAAAAGGAGGAAGTTGTTTAGTATCTCCTACTAAAATCCAACGTCTCGAGCGTGCAATAGGAACTAATACCTCAGTTGCAGTTGCTTTTGATGCTTCATCTACAATACATAAATCAAATTCTACATCTGGAATACTTCGAGCTAGTCCAATACAAGTTCCTGCAACAATTTGGGATCGTTTCAGTAAAGCAGCATTAAAGCGATCGCGATCGCTTTGTCCAAAGATATCAAACCACTCCTGCTGTATTTTCATTAACCTTTTCATCATTTTCGCTTTGTCATTTTTGGGATCGCTTAAGAAATTCTCATAAACTTCTAAATCTCCCAAAGGCATCTTTAATATTTCTTCTTTGTCTAGATTGGGACATAAGTTATTTAATTCTGTAGCGGCTGTTTTTTGCTCCTCCTGACGAATTAATTTTGCTTTCTGTTCGCATTCTTTGATGCGATCATCCAAATAACTAAGCTGATTTTTTAACTCATCAGGTAAATTTTCAGGTATTTTAGCTGATGGAGAATTAAACTCATAGTTATCCAAATTAATCTTATTTTGCGAAAGCAGTTCAAATTTTTCTTGTTTTCGTGATTCACTTTCCTTTTTGAATTCCTCTAATTTAGCAACGGAATTTTTTAACGTCTGGAACAGCATAGACATTGCTATATCTTTTGGATCGAGTTGATGTCTTTCTGCCCAGTCAATAATAAAGTTTTTACTTTTTTCTCTGACATTATCTTTCCAGTATTTCATTTGTTCTTCTAGTAAAAGAGTGTGAACACTCTTGGCAACTCTTTCATGATTTCCTATTCGTACAATTTGTAAATCTTTATTCTGATTTTGAATTCTTTCTAAAGCATTATCTAAAGCAACATGAGTTTGTGAAGTTAATAAAATTCGTGCCTCTGAGTTGTTTTGTAATGTTTGTAGGATAAGTTCAGTAATGAAAGTTGTTTTACCCGTTCCCGGTGGACCTTCAATAACTAAAAAATCTTGAGTTCCTAACGCTGATATTACTATATTTTGTTGAGATTCATTAAGAGATTGAATAAATTGGATATCCTCCTCAACATTGGATGGAGAAACTTCCTTGGGATCGATCAAAAGAGTTCGTAAATCTGAACGCACTGCGCGATTATATTTAATGGTATCTAGTGCATATTTTTGCTGATTTAGTGCGGATTGAGATGCACGAGTATCAAAGAATAATGCTCCTGTTTTAGGAAGATTATCTACCTGACGGTAATTAATATAAAGAGTCAACTGGTCATCTTGAATATCTTCAATATCTCCAGCTAATAATGATTTGCCTCGTTTAGATCGAACATAACGAGGTTCTCCAAGAATATCTTCATCAGGAATTGAATCTAGTGTAAAAATTGCCCGATTGTCATGTATAACAACTTGAGTATATCTTAGAGATGGTTTGCGCTCTTTTTCCCAATCTGTTTTAGCTCTTAGGATATTATCCCAAGTTCTGAATAATCTTTGTTTTTCATCTTGTGCTTGCTTCTGCCTTAAATCCGCTTCGTGTTCTTCAACGCTTAATTTCAACTCTTTAATGATTTCTTTTGCTTTAATTTTATTGGTGCGATCTGAAAATACAAATTTGTAGGAAGGCTGCCAACCTTGCAGCCTATTCTCTTCTAGAGTATCGCTGGAAAGATGACGTGCATTAAAGACTACTAGTTTATCTTGACCGTTTTTATCAATACCAACATGATAACTATAATCAACTCCGAAAATCTGATATTGTCCATCTTGATACTCCTCAGAATCTCGTTTTTTGTATCGAAAAATACCGCAATTAGTATTTAAGTCTTGCATAATAATATTTCGTATTTCTGGCTCTGAATCAGCTTTTAATTCATCACCTATTTTTTCAACAGATGAAGAAATTAACTGCAAATAACATTTTTGTCTGATTCCTGAATATTTTGCTTTTCGTTTTTCTTGAGATGCTTTTATTTCAGATAATAAAACTTGGGCATCATGCTGACGTTCTTCCGGATCGAGGGAAACAGAGCATTCAATAATTTTAACAATTTCTTTTGGTGCATCTAATCGATTCAGTGCTTGTTCAATATCTTCAGAATTAGTAATTGCTTCATTAGTTAAGCATTTGAGAGTAACAACACCAAAACTAAACACATCGCGAGTGTAGGTAAAAGAACCATCATCTTTCTCGGGAGGAGTATAGGGACGCGAACCAAATTCTCTGAGGGTAAAAGTTGGGTTATCCCATGTTGGTTTATGATATCTTTTGAGTTTTGATATGCCAAAATCTGCTAATTTAATTATTCTTTCAGCATTAATTAGAATATTTTCAGGTTTAATATCCCGATGAATGTATTCTCGATGATGACAAAAAGCTAGGGCTTCTAATAAGGATTCGCCAATATCTTCCCAAAATGAATCCCACCCTTCTATGGGAGATTCTTTTAGGACTTGGAGCAAGTCTTGTTCCATCCATTCCAATACTAAAAAATTATGACCCGTTTCTCCATTCACTCCAGAATCAATCATTTCAACAATTTGAGGGTGCTTTAATTCTTGTAGAGCTTGAACTTCCCGTCTGTAAGATTCTGCCGAAATTTCTTCTTCAATCTTGCCATTACTGAAAACTTTTATCGCAACAAGGCGATCGCTTTCTAAATCTCGTGCTTTGTAAACTTCACCCATACCACTCTTTTTAGGTTCGGGGAATAATTTGTATTTATCGTTCAGTAATCGAATTCTCATAGTAATTCTCGATGTTGTAGCTTTTAAAGATTTGTTACAATAGCCTTGTTGTTATGTTTTTTTGCTATAATAGTGAGTTACGCTCACCTCTTGAAATGGAAAGAAGGTATTTATTTCATTAAATATAGTAGCATCAAAGAGAGCAATTTTATGTTAGGAAAATAGCAGATGGAGATCTCTCTCCAAAGCAGTTTAGAAAAAACATACCTATACCTAATTTTCACTCGCATTGCCAGAAACTCAACCTATTGTGAGCCTTGACTTTTCACCAACTGCGATCGCGAACTTCTAATTCTTCTGTGCTTAAGATTCCGCCGCTAGATTTTCAAACTTAGTTAATTCTGGCAAGAAAAGAAGTTTAATTGTTCCCGTAGGACCATTCCGATGTTTAGCAATAATCACTTCAGCAATATTGCGTTCGGGAGAGTCGGGATTATAGTAAGAATCTCGATATAACATAATTACCAAATCGGCATCTTGCTCGATTGAACCACTTTCGCGTAAGTCCGAAAGCATGGGGCGCTTATTTGTACGAGACTCAACGCCTCGACTTAACTGAGATAAAGCAATAACCGGTGCATTCACTTCTCTAGCTAAACCTTTCAGCGATCGCGTAATTTTTGCCAATTCTTGCACCCGATTATCGCCTCCACCTTCCATCAATTGCAAATAATCAATTAAAACTAAACCAATTCTACCCCCTTGTTCTGCTTGCAAGCGGCGCACCTCCGATCGCATTTGCATGACGCTTAAAGTCGCATTATCATCGATAAAAATAGGTAACTCAGCTAAATTCCCAATCGCTAAAGCAACAGATTCCATTTCAGTTTGAGTAATGCGCCCCGATCGCAAACGGTTACTTTCAATTTTTGCTTCTGAAGCTAACAATCGTTGCACTAATTGTTCTTTCGACATTTCTAGGCTAAATATTGCCACAGGAAATTGATGAGTGTGGGCAATATTAGAAGCTATATTTAAGCCTAATGCAGTTTTTCCCATTGAAGGCCGTCCAGCTAAGACAATTAAATCCGATCGCTGAAAACCACTGGTCATCGCATCTAAGTCATAAAAATCACAAGCAAGTCCGGGTAGTGCAGATTCTTGTTGTAATTTTTCGAGTTCGTCAAAAGCATAAATTAAAGTCTCTGCAATGGGAGTCAATCCTTGTTGAGGACGTTTTTGCGTTAAACCGAAAACTTTTTGTTCCGATCGATCTAAAACAATCTCTAATTCTAAACTGGTATCGTATCCTAATTCAGCAATTTCATGACTCGCCCCGATTAATTGACGGCGAGTATATTTTTCCATGACTAAGGCTGCATAGCGATCGATATTAACCGCCGAAACTGTTCTTTCTACCAACTGCGCGAGTTTTCCCGTACCGCCAATATCATCTAATTTTCCTTGGTCTTGTAACCAACTCGTTACGGTCATTAAATCTGTAGGTTTTCCACCGCGATGCAATGCAGAGGCCGCTTGATAAATTTCCTTATGGATGCTGATATAAAATGCCTCGGGATCGATGACATCAGCAACTCGTCCCATTGCTTCGGGATCGAGCAAAATTCCTCCTAAAATGGATTCTTCTGCTTCTACATTTTGAGGGGGTAAAGAATTTCCGACAGGATCGAGCATCGATTATCAATGAACAATGAATAATGAACAATTATTGAAAACTACACTTCCTAGGGTACAATAGTTCTGATTCTTAGATTATCAAAAAAAACGAGCAATGACACCCGATCTGATCTGTTTATTAATTTTGGCATTGTGGTCAATTCCCCTCAATCATCTTCCCGCACTGGGTCGTATTAAGGCTGCGGGGGTAGAATGGGGTATGGGAAATCGCGAAACGCTTCCCGATGCACCGCCTTGGGTGGGACGAGCCGATCGCGCCAAACAAAACCATCACGATAATTTAGCCGCGATCGCAGTCATTATTCTCATGGCGCAAGTGACGGGACACCATGACGAGATTACCGCGATCGCTTCGATTGCGATCGTTATCTTCCGAATTCTTCACAGTTTGAGCTACACTTTGGGCATCCCTGTCATTCGAACCCTCGCCTATGCTGGCGCTTTAGTTGGAATGGGAACAATTGTTATACGACTTTTTGTTTAACGAGGAAGCACGTCATTTAAACAAAATTTCAGGTTTGGCAAACAAGGAGAGACGATCTCTTCTCTCAAGCGAAACTGCTGTTGAGAATAATCTTCTCCAATTAGTTGACACACGGTAAAAGTTGGCTGTTTGGGACGACCGATAAAAGCAATTCCTCCTAATCCTCGATAATCGACGATCCAATATTCGGAAATTCCTAAAAGTGCATATTCTTCAACTTTTCTCGCATAGTCATTTTCCCAATTGGTACTGACGACCTCAACGACTAATTTAATTGAACGTCCAAGGGTAATAATAGGTTCTTTTTCCCAGAGCGGTTCATCGGAAAGAGCAGTTTCATCTAAGACAATAACATCGGGACGACGGGCAATGATTGCCTCAGCTAAAGGACGAATTAAACAAGTTCGAGGGATTGACCAAGATAGTTTTTCATTGACAATTGCTGCACTAATTTGAGTGGCAATTTTGCCGCTAACAATTTCATGGGGTCCCGTGGGTTCCATATCGATGAGTTCTCCATCTGCCAATTCATAACGCGGATCGTCTCCATATCGAGTGAGGAAATCTTCAAAAGTTAAGATTTTTGCAGATGTATAAGTCATTTTAATAAACCCTTCAACTCTGCTCGGGACAAACAATAAACAGTCCCTTTTATGTTAACGCAACTAGCTCCTTGCGAAGATTATCTTTCTTCTCTCCCATTGGTGCGCTCAGTGCTTCTTCTAGAGGGGCGCATCCAAGACGTTCTTCTAAAATCTTCAGCGTTTCTCGTCCAAAATCATTGGGATTTTGTTGCCATGCTTGCAAGCAAACTTCTCCAAAATACGATCCCAAAGGTTCGGGATTCCAGAGTAATTTTCGTGCTGTCCAAGGCATAACACTCATGGGATTATAACCGGGTTTGAGAATTTCTTTCTTTAAGGCATATCCTTCTAAATGAGTGTGGGGTTGTAAGCCAATAAAAAAGATCGCCGGTTCGACTTTATCTACGCCAAAAATACTCTCTAATGCTCGATGATAGGCAATCGTTTGGCGAATGGTCTCAAAAGTTTCATCGATAACATTAAAAGAATAATTCACGGAAACAACATCATTGAATCCCGATGCTTTCAAATCCCGACAATTTTGTAAAACCGTTCGTAAATTATACCCCATTCGCATTTTTCGCACTAATTCTTGAGAGCCGCTTGTAATCCCAATTTCAAAATAATTCATCCCAGTTTTAACCATCAGATCGCACAATTGAGGGGTTAAGTTATCAGCACGAATATAAGCAGCCCAGTGTATATCTTGCATTCCTGAATTGTGAATTTTTTCTAGCAGTTCGATGGTGTCGTTAATATATTTTTTGGCAGGGATAAATTGAGCGTCTGTAAACCAAAAATTGCGAACGCCGCGATTGTATAATTGGCGAATTTCTGCGACGACTTCATCAGAGGGATTAATTCTGACTTGCTTGCCTTCAACAACAGTATAAATGCAATAACAACAATTATGAGGGCAACCGCGTTTCGTTTGTACGCCGATATAAAAGTCATTTTCTTGCAAATAATAGCTAAATTCCGGCCAAATCTTGGCGATATAGTCGTAATTACAAGCTGTTTTCTCGATCGCCGTCGGGGTTTCGTGAATCATGCGATCGCGAGGCTTGGTTTCTCCGACGATATAACATCGCTCTCCACTAATATCCTCCCCTTTCAACAAGCGCTCGAGTAAAACTTCTCCTTCTCCAACGGAAACGATTGTTCCTTGGGGAAGAGATTTCTCAATTTGTTCGTAAAAAACACTCACCGCACCTCCCCCGACAACGACGCGAACCTCTGGGTGATAGCGTTTGGCGCGTTGTAGTCCTTGCTTAATCAAACCAAAATTGCGCCATAATTCTCCATAGTACGCACTGGCAACTTTTAGCCCTCCGAAGGCTCCTCGCAAGCGAATCAGGGGGTTTTTGGCATAGTACACTTCAAACGCCATTTGCAGGGGATTGCCACCGCGTCCTCCCACGGGAGCGTAAATCTGGATATCTCGCCATGAAAAAACCAGTAACGTTGGCTGAAATTCGTCGATCGCGCGATCGAGGGCTTTCGTGAATTCTACGGGGGGTATTGTTCCTAAATCAAAAATACGCTGTTGAATCTCTGGGAAAATTTTCCCGAGGCGATCGGCGAGGTAAACGACACCAATGGGAAAAATAGGGTTGCAAGGAAGGCGAACGTAAAGAATTTTTGGAGTCATTGTTAAGAAATTGTTAAGAAATTGAGATAAAAGAAAATTTTGTGGCAGTCATCCTCGATAATTAACTGACTGGATGGGAATAAAGATTGCTGTTGCCAAAGGTGTTTGCTTGGAGCGGCGATCGCGAGACGAATTGTAAAATTTATTTACATAAGTTAACTCTAGCGTCTTTACTTACTCCTATCAACTTTAAAGGTTGCAGAGGATCCTGAAATCGTTTGGGATTGCCGATCGTCGGATTTCTGAGAAATGGGAATCTTGCAAGATCGAGGCGCGATCGCTACGGGGATCGCGGAAAAATGCCGAAATAAGGTGAAATTGACTAATATAACCTCAATTCCCCGAAGAACTAGTTATAATATCCCTATTTTTTTAGATTTTCTCTTCCACCTCGGGAGGGAAAAATCAGATTGGTATTCATGTTTACAGCAGTTGGGGATCGCAAAATGTTACGTTAGGAATGTCATAGTAAACACCTTATATCACGCCTCAGTTATCATGTCTCAGATCCTCGATCCCATTCCCAACACCATTGGAACACCCGTTCTATGTTGCTACGTGAACGCGACCAACCAAATTCAAGTGGCTCGCATTACGAATATTTCGAATTGGTACTTTGAAAGAGTCGTTTTCCCCGGACAGCGTTTAGTTTTTGAAGCCGTCCCCGAAGCTCTTTTAGAAATTCACTCGGGCATGATGGCGAGTGCAATTCTTTCCGATACTATTCCCTGCCAACGCCTTTGTGTTAACGAACAAAGTACAGTAACTCAAGAGGCAACTATTTCACAACCGGACAGTCAGGAGAGTGAAAATGTCGCTCGAGAATTCTCAGAAACCATGCTAAAAAAAGCAGCGAGTCAGAAACCAGTTGTAGCTGCAATTTAATAAATGATTATGCTGAGGTGGAAAATCTCCACTCAGTCCCATAAAATCAATCGAGGCTCGGCTAACCCAATCTATAAATTGAGGACAATTTTGGTAGTTTTCGGTTTGCCAACACAAATCAACACAGAACCTTCATCGGGAGTTCCCGTTGGAGGTTCTGCATATTCGATCTCTCCGACTTGTATTTCACACATACAAGTCAAACAGATTCCTTGACGACAACTAAAAGGTGGATTAATTCCTTTCGCTTCAGCAAAGTCTAAGATTGTGCCATCCGCAGGCTGCCAAGTCAATGTTTTCCCCGATCGCGCAAATACGATCTCTGCGGTTTTTCCTTCGGTTTCAGTGGACAGTGGAATATTTGGGAGCGCTTTTTTACTTTTAGTAAATTCCTCATAAAAAACGCGATCGCTTTCCACACCCCATGCGGCTAAACCTTCTCGCAGGGACTTTAAAAAAAAGGGAGAGCCACAGAGAAAATACTCTGCTTGTGCCAAACTTTTCTCAGTCAATTCCGGGACGACGCTCTCTTTAATTAAATTTATATCTGCATAGCCCCGAGAGTTATATTTTCCTTCATCTTCCGGTTGGGGGCGACTGTAGCAAAAATGTACGTGCAAATTGGGATTTTCCGCCGCGATCGCGAGAATTTCTTCCCGACAAGCGTGATAAGCACCATTTCGAGCACCGTGAATATACCAAACTGGGCGATCTCGATTGAGCCGAGAACAAGATTTAGCCATACTTAACATAGGAGTTAAGCCAACCCCATTACTGACTAAAATTGCTGGGGTAGATTTTTGTACGTCGAGGAAAAATTTGCCATTAGGAGGTTTGGCGGCAATGATCGAACCTTTTTGAATGCGATCGTGCATAAAATTAGAAGATATTCCGGGAGGAACTTCTAATCCTTTGGGTGCGGCTTCTCGTTTGATCGATAAACGATAATAAGTCTGCTTCTCGGGATAGTCAGAGAGAGAATAAGTGCGAATAATAGGACGTGATTGTTCGGGAATATTGAGTTGAATCGTTAAAAATTGACCGGGTTTAAAATCAGGGAGATCGCCACCATCTTCGGGTTTGAGATAAAAGGAGGTAATTTCTTGGCTTTCTTTAACCTTGCGATCGACAACAAAATTACGCCAATCCTTCCACACCTTCTCTTTTGTTGCTGTTGTGGCAGAAGGTTGAGGCGATCGCTTCTCTTTTTTTTGCACGAGTGAACCGAATAACGCTCCACCTACTCCGCCGATGAGAGTCGCATAAGCTATAACTTTGTGAGTCCGATCGTTTTTAGCTTTGGGATCGGCAAAACCCGCGATCGCTCCAGATATCATGACAATCGAGGAAGCAGTAATACAAGCTGCCGTTACACCTCGCACGAGAGGATTTTTGATTTTGGCTAAACTTTCTAACATGGTAGAGAAAATGAGGCTGAATTTTGGGCTGTGGCTTGAAGATTTGCTCTTAATATTAAGCAAAACTCTCAATTCACATCTTTCTTTTACAGAAATTAAAATTATCTCAGTAGAGAAAATTTTAATTGTCAGCATTTGTTGAAGTTGAGAATTTTTCTCTAGGCGATTGGGTGTAGCTTGAGTTACAGTTGTGGACAATACTGAAAGAACTGCGTATCATTGCCCAATACGGGGGTATAACTGGGTAATGTCTGCCAGACTCTGAAAAAAACAGAATATTACATTGCGATCGCATTGAGATAGGGGTTCTCATTCCTTGCAATTTGTGAGAAAAAATATCGCTAAAAGAGATGATTCCTTGTTTGAGTACGACTTTAAACAAAAGAGATAAACACATAAAGTTTTTTCTCTCCAGTATCATTGCTCTTTTTGAGCATTTACAATTCTTTATGAAAATAATGGGTACAAAATCATGTTGAGTATGTTTAGCTAGGGATATAACGACATTTGGTGTTAAAGCAATCAGACATTTCTCTTAAATGTCACCTCTATTATTTGCTGTTTTAGCACTGAATGCTCTTGTCTTAATTTGTGGATTCATTGAAACATAGTATTCAAAGGATAAACTAAGAACGACTTCCTTAGAATAATCATATTAAAACAAGCAAGAGTCTTTATTTTGTGAGACAAAAAGAGTTGTTTAACAGCAAATAAATGTTATTCATTGCCTCATTTTGTCCGGTCAGAAAAACTGACGTTGCTTTTGATAACGTTACTTTTTTACAGCATTGCTTTTTAATAGCGTAATGAAATTTGTCAACAATTCTTTGCCACCTAGAGTGCTGACAGATGGGCAATTGACTCATTCCTACTCGGAACTCCCGGAAACCTTTAAGAAACTCGATCGCTTCTTTAGCAAATATAAAATCGATCGCGGCTATCGGCTGGCCTTGGAGTGCGTCAATTCAGTTCCCAGTGCTTTAGTCTTACTCTATCTATTCGAGCGAGATTATAGTTTTCTCTTGTTCCCCAAGGCGGCCAATGCTTCTGAGGAAAATAAGCCAGAAATTCCAGCATTCTGTCGTTACGGACTGCGGATTCATGAGGTAGCGGAGGCAGAAAATGCAATACTGTCTCAGCCCGATCGCTTCTTGCAAATTTGGGAAAGCGATCGTTGGGAAGCGGAAAGCTCTTCTACAACCGAGACGACTCCTACCCTCTACGTGCGAACTTCAGGAAGTACGGGGAATCCTAAACTGGTGGCTCATTCTCATACCAAATTGCGACACAATGTTCTGAACTGTGTCAAGCGATTGCAGCTTGAGGGTAGCGATCGCATTGCCATTCCCGTGCCTATTTTTCACATGTACGGGTTAGGTGCCGCATTTTTACCTGGAGTCATGGCCGGTGCCGCCATCGACTTGCAAAAAGGGGCTAATTTATTGCGATATCTGCAACGGGAACGAGAATTCAATCCCAATGTTGCCTTTATGACCCCCATTTTTTGCGAAACCCTCTTGCGGGGTCGCCGCTCGCCAAGACCTTATAAATTAACCGTTGCAGCCGGCGATCGCGTGCGAGAAGATACCTTTAGACAATATAACGAGCGTTTCGGTTGCTTGGTGAAATTATACGGCAGCACGGAAATGGGCGCGATCGCGGCGGGCAGCCCCGAAGATTCTGGGGAAGTTCGCTCTCGTACCGTCGGGCAGCCCATGCCGGGGGTACAAATGCACCTAGAGGCAAAATCCCTTGCAGAAGTGACAGACATGGAAGGAGCAGGAGAACTATGGTGTCAGCATGACTGCGGTTTTGAGGGTTATGTTGATGAGAAAGGACATCCTCTCGCTTTAGAAAAAAACGATTGGTTTTGCACCAAAGATTTCGGTCGGATCTGGCAAGATGGACTAGAAGTTATCGGTCGCTGCGACCATAGCGTCAACCGTAACGGTCTTCTCGTTTTCTTTACCGATGTCGAGAAAGCGATCGAAAGCCTTGAAACAATTGACAAAGTTGTGGTTGTTTCGAAAGGGGAAAGTCAGCGCGGAAAAAAACTATTTGCTTATTGTATCCCCGCGAAAGATGCAACCATCAAAAATTCTTCCCCAGTTTCTGACTCGGAGATTCGTTCTCATTGTTTCGCTCTATTACCAAGACATGCAATTCCCGATGAGATTATCCTAGAAAAAACTTTACCCTTGTTGCCTAATGGTAAAGTAGATCGCCAAAAATTAACCCAAAGATTGCCTGAAGAGACGCTTTAACAAGGCAATATTAAAAATCTGTTACAATCCTATCGCCATGAACAAAAACTTGTTATAAAGAAGCCGAGTTAATTTTTTTTCGGCAAATCGAATCGCAGTTTAAACCCTCGCGATCGCAGTAAAAGCAACCCAATTCAAAGCAGGAGCATTAAAGAATCATCATGAGTCAAGCAATCATTGAAAAACTTAAAGTCATCATTGCCGATGACCTCGATGTCAATTTTAAAAAGGAGGAAATTGACGAAAATGTCTCTTTATTTGAAGGAGGATTGGGATTGGATTCTATCGTGATCGTAGAATTAATTTCTCTGATAGAAGAAAAGTTTGAGATTGAATTTTCTGATATGGAACTCAATCCGGAATACTTTAGCAGTTTGCGTATTTTATCTGAGTTTGTTTCTCAAAAATTAGCATCCCGAGAAAAAGCCGTGGAATCCGTCAGGTAAAACCGAGAAAACGCTAACTTGTGTCTAGCTCTATCACTCATTACCCATTACTCATTACTCAACGCTCATGATTGCCATTGCCGACCCCAAAAGCAAGCTCGATGTCCAACGAATTCCCTTAACTCCTAACTATCCACCGTTTAAAAAATGGAAGCGATCGGCGATTGAGGATAAATTACAAGATCGGCCAATTTGTCTTTATTTACATATTCCGTTTTGTACGCAACGGTGTTCTTTTTGCTATTACAAAACCGTCGATCTCAAGGAGCGTCCCGAGGTAACACCTTATGTTGACGCATTATGTCAAGAAATCAAATTGGTTAGCGATCGCTTCGATCTGGGAAATCGTCCTATTCACGCCATTTATTTTGGCGGTGGAACTCCCAGCTTGCTACAAGAACATCATTTTGAAAAATTGGTCGGGACGTTGCGAGAAACATTCAAACAATTCGACAACCGCCAACAATTGGCACTGGAAGCGGAACCTTTAACCATTTCCAAAAGCAAACTGGAAACCCTCGCCCAATTAGGCGTAACTCGCTTGAGTATGGGGATTCAATCTTTTGTGGAAGATATTATTAAATTAAGCGGTCGCGGTCACGATCGCAAACAGGCTTATCGTGCTATTGAAATGGCTCAAAAAGCAGGTCAAGGAAAATGGACGATTAATATCGACTTGTTAAGCGGTTTGGCCGGGGAAACCGATGAAACTTGGCAAAAGAGCGTTGAGTGTGCCATTAAAACGGGAGTTGAGAGCATTACTGTTTATCAGATGGAAGCCTTTGCCAATACAGATGTTTACAAGCAAGGGGTACGGGAAGAAAAGATTAATTTACCCGATACCGAACAGGAAAAAGGTTTCATGGAATATGCAATGGGAGAATTGTCTCGCCAGAATTATATTCCTTGGAGTTTCTTTACCTACACGAAGAATAATAGCGATCGCAGCGAATACATTTACAACATTTGGCAGGGAATGGAGTTTTACGGGTTGGGAGTCTCTGCATTTGGCAGCATGGACGGCTTCCTTCTCCAAAATACCAGCGACCTCGATAAATATGGTGAAATCGTTCAGTCTGGAGAACTCCCTCTCGTGCGCGGCTATCAATTTACCGCTCAAGATCTCATGGTTCGCGATATTTTGTTGGGGATGAAATTATTGCGTTTTGACCTGAATAAGTTTAAAGCTCAATATGGCTTTAAATTAGAATCTCTCTGCGCTGAACCTTTGAACAAACTAGAAAATGAAGGATTTATTGCGATCGGAAATGGTGAAGTAACCCTCACAGACAAAGGCATTTTACATGGAGATTTTGTCGGGCATACCGTATCGGAATATTTGAGAAAGCTGCATAATTAAATCAAAAAATATCAGGGTAGCTTATTCTAGGCTACCCTATTGTTTTCTCTTTTCTCAAAATTGGCTATGAACTTTGCATTCGGTCGCAATGCGATCGCAAATACCTTCAAGATTCTAAGTTTATTGGGGTTATTGTTTTTCCTCATTAATAGCTCTCCTATTTTAGCAGAAAATTTAACCCATTCTCATCAAGAATGTCAGCCAAAAATTATTGAGGTAACATCCGGCGTTTATGTTGCCGTAGGAAATACGAGGGCGCATATTACCCTAATTGAAGGTGATGGGGGCGCAATTATTGTCGATACAGGAGATAATATTGAAGCCGCACAAAGAGTTTTTGCTCAATTCCGAGAAGTTACCCAAAAACCGATTAAAGCTATTATTTATACGCATTCTCATTACGATCATATCGGCGGGACTCGGGCTTTTATCGCTGGCGATCGCCCTGCTATTTACGCAAGAGCTAATTTCCAAGAAGGAGGAGTAAGAGATAGCCAACTCCAGCAAATCGATCGCTATAGAACCGATCTTCAACATGGTGCCTTTATCGATCTTAAGCAAATTATCTCTCTCAACAAAACATGGTGTAAATTTCCCCTCAAGAATGTTGGTAATGGATTTATTCCCCCGACTCATCGATTTACAGCCGAAAGATTGTCCTTAAATATTGCAGGAATTGCTTTAGAATTAGTCGCGGCTCCCGGAGAAACTGACGATCATCTTTATGTTTGGCTGCCCGAGAAGAAAGTATTATTATGTGGAGACAATTTTTATCGCGCTTTTCCCAATCTTTATTCAATCCGAGGCTCTTATCGAGATATCGAACAATGGGTTCGCAGCCTTGATAAAATCATTGCTGAAGTACCAGAATACCTCATTTCCGGTCATTCTTTACCCATAACAGGGACTGAAAACATTCAACACATTCTGAGTGATTATCGACAAGGAATGGCCTCTATTTTCGAGCAAACTCTTGCTGGTATAAATCGCGGTTTAACTCCCGATGAATTGGTTGAAGTTGTAAAATTACCACCAGAATTAGCAACCAAACCTTATCTTCAGGAGATTTATGGCACTGTTCCTTGGACGGTGCGAGGAATTTATGGTCACTATTTAGGCTGGTTTGACGGTAATCCTACTCATTTATTTCCCTTGTCAACCGTAGAAAATGCAACTCGAATTGCTCGACTCGTAGGAGGAAAAGAACAACTTTGGCAAGCAACTCAAAAATCTTTTACTTCGCGAGATTATCAATGGACATTACAACTTGTAGATTATCTCATTGCATTAAAATTTCGTAGCGAAGAAGCCAAACACTTGAAAGTTCAAACCTTAAAAATTCTCGCAGAACAACAAATGAGTATCAATGCCAAACATTACTATTTATCAACTGCTCGACAATTAGAGATGTAGAGCAGTAAATACCTATCTTTCCCAGATATATTATTACAAACACTTAGTTTATATGGCTGAATATACTTTCTCTCCAACTTCAAAAACTGTCCGTTTAGATGTTCTGGCAAAAGAGGCCTCGATCGCTTTAATTATTAAAGCATCGGGATTAATTTTAATTTACCTGTTACAAATCTTTCTCGCTCGCTGGATGGGAAGAACAGAATATGGAATTTATGAATATGTTCTTGCTTGGTCATTACTATTAGCGATTCCCGCGAGTTTGGGGCTTCCTCGCACAGTCATGCGATCGGTTTCAGAATATCGCGTTAAACAGGAATGGGGGTTAGCGAGAGGGATTATTCGCGGGAGTTTGTTCCTAACCTTAGGAGCAAGTGTGCTGTTATGTGGCATTGCGATCGCTGTCATTCTCTTCATTAATTCTTATTATAATTCTCCCTATGCTCTGCCTTTATTAATTGGCATTGGCTTAATTCCTCTCCAAGCACTAGTCCAATTACAACTGGAAACAACACGAGCATTAGAAGATATTATTAGTGCCTACCTTCCCTATTTAGTAATTTGGCCGATTCTGGTTCTTTGTGGAGGATTTTTGCTTTTAGAAATTAACCATGAAGTTAAAAGCATTCCCATGCTTGGTGTCGCTATCTCCGCTTTAGCAATTATTCTCATTTTTCAAAGATTATTGTTATGGGAAAGAATTAAGCAAACCCTGAAACCCGCTCTGACTGTTTACGCTTATCGCCAATGGATTGAGATTTCTCTGGTTTTATTGTTACAACGTGCCTTTCTCTATATCTTAGATGAAACTGATATTATTATGGTGGGTTCTTTGGTCGGTCCGGAAGCCGCAGGAGTTTATAATGTTGCCGTCAAAACAGCCTTGTGGGTCGGCTTTATTTTAGAAATTACCATCATTGTTGCCGCTCCTGCTTTTGCCATGCTTCATACGCAAAAGAATATGGCAGAATTGCAACGAGTCGTTTCTCGCGTAACGGTTTGGATTTTCTGGCCGTCTATGGCGATCGGTTCATTCTTACTCATTTTTACGGCTCCCGTTTTGAGTATTTTTGGTGCAGAGTTCATGCCAGCAATTTCTCCTCTGAAGGTTCTGGTTTTGGGTCGTTTAGTAGACTCCCTTTGTGGTACTGTAGCTTGTTTGATGGTCATGACAGGACATCAAAATAAATCCTTACCCGTGTTTGCTTTTAGTGCGCTACTCAACTTGGGGCTAAATGCGATCGCTATTCCTAAATTTGGTATGGTTGGGGCAGCCATGACCACCAGTTTTACCCTCGTCGTTTGGAATATCTGGTTGAGTATTCTTGCTGTTAAATATATTGGCGTACAGCCTTCAATTTTTTATAGCTTCTTCAATTTAGAAACCTCTGAAGAACCGAAACAAAAATAAAGTAACTGAAGATCGCCGCATGAGAAAAAAATCTGGAAACATCAAGAAATCTTGTTAAATCAAAGCCAAAAAACTGAGCGATCGCCCGAGCGAAAAAATTGAAATTTTATCTAAGTTACGGTAAAATACTTCCACATCTTTGAGAAGAGTTTCTCTAAACAAAAGCTCAAGTAATGATTCTCAATTTATCAGTTCAGAAAAAATGCTGAAAACAAAAACCAAAAAGATTTTACTGGCTTGTGTATTGGGCGGATTAGCTGCAATACTACTTCTGCACCAAGGCTTAACATTATTGAAGAGACCTCAACTTTTTCAAGCACAACGCCTTTGGGGTCAAGAAACTGAGATCGTTGCCAATAGAGAAGGGAACAGTCACTGTTCTCAAGACATGGTATGGATTAAAGGCGGAACCTTCCAAATGGGATCCGAAAAGCATTACAGAGAAGAAAAAGGAATCGCTAAAGTTAAAGTCACAGATTTTTGTATCGACCAATATGAAATAACGAATTCCCAATTTGCCCAATTTGTCAAAGAAACAGGATATCTTACTCTCGCCGAACGTCCTCTGAGTGCCGAAGAATTCCCCAATCTTTCCGAAGAACAGCGATCGCCTGGTTCGATCGTCTTTATTCCTCCAGTCGGCAAACAACAAGTGAGAGAATTAAGCTGGTGGCATTGGGTGCCTGGAGCAGATTGGCAGCACCCCACCGGGCCGAGTAGCAATATCGAACAAAAAGATAATTACCCCGTCGTCCAGATTGCTTATGAGGACGCGATCGCCTATGCTGAGTGGGCGGGTAAATCCTTACCTACAGAAGCTCAGTGGGAATTTGCCGCTCGGGGTGGACTCAAAGAGAAAGAGTTTACTTGGGGCAATACCTATTCTGCCCAAAAAGCCAATACTTGGCAGGGAATATTCCCCTATCAAAATACAGAGGAAGATGGCTATTTAAGTAGCGCTCCCATTGGTTCTTTTGCTCCCAATAATTACGACCTTTATGACATGGCCGGTAATGTTTGGGAATGGACGCAAGACTGGTATCGTATAGGTCATCACCATAAGACCTCTCAAATCGATCCCATTGTCTCTAACCCAGAAGATAGCTTCGATCCGCGAGAACCCGGTGCAGCCAAGCACGTCATCAAAGGCGGATCCTATCTATGCGCCCAAAACTATTGCAGTCGTTATCGTCCGGCAGCTCGAGAAGCCCAAGCTCCCGATACAGGGACTTCACATATTGGCTTTCGCTTAGCGACCGTGCCTGCGAATAGTTAAATCAAATTACGTTAAAGCGAGCGCACTGGTTGCGATGGGTAAAATTTTCTTAAGATCAAATTGACTGATTACCTAATTTAACTGTTAAGAAAACTTTACTAATCTTGATCTAATTAAGATTGAAAGTACAATGCCGTTAAATAGGTCTCAAGTCACCTCAATTCAATTGTAAATTTTTGATTGCGTCAATCAATATTGCATTATGTACCGAAGAATTTCCCGTTTTCTAATTGTAGTTGGAATTGGTGCTTTGGGTTTTGTTGGGTTTTCCTCTCTCCGAGAAACAGCAGAAGCTCAAGTTAGCGGCAGAAAGCGTCCCAATATTCTTTTTATCATTGCCGATGATATGGGATATTCCGATCTGGGCGTATTTGGAGGAGAACTGCCCACCCCCAACTTGGATGCCCTTGCCAAACAGGGCATGATGTTAACCAACTTTCACACCGGTCCGACTTGTTCCCCAAGCCGTTCGATGATTTTGACAGGAGTGGACAATCATCGCGCCGGTTTGGGAACGATGCCCGATCGCATCACCGACGACCAGCGAGGCAGTCCGGCTTATCAAGGGATTCTCAACGATGATGTCGTGACTGTGGCAACCTTACTCAAAGATGCTGGCTACCACACCTATATGACCGGGAAATGGCACCTCGGAGAAGACGAGAAGCGTCTGAGACCGAACGGTCGCGGTTTTGAAGAGAGCTTTGCCATCTTAGAGGGTGGTGCCGATCACTACGGTCGGGTTGGATTCGGTCCGGGAGCCGAGTCTAATTACGCTCGCAATGGAGAAATTGTCGATCCCCCCGATGATTTTTATACCACCAAAACTTATACCGATATGATGATTGAATTCATCGAAAAAAATCGGAATACCAACAAGCCTTTCTTTGGCTATCTCGCTCATACGGCTCCTCACGAACCCCTGCAAGTTCCCCCGCAATACCATCAGAAATACCTTGCCCAATACAGTGCGGGTTGGGATGAACTCCGAAAAGCACGCTTCGAGCGTCAAAAAGAATTGGGAATTATTCCAGACTATTTGGAATTGCCCCCGCGTTGGTCAACCGTTGAAGCGTGGAATAGTCTGAGTTCGGACCAGCGCCGCATCGAAATTAAGAAAATGGCCGTGTATGCCGGTATGGTTGAATACATGGACGCACAGATCGCACGATTGGTGGATTACCTGAAAGAGATTGGTGAGTATGAAAATACTATCATCATCTACTTTACGGATAATGGCGCAAGCTGGCGCGATTTTTCCTCCCTACCAGATTGGAAAGAATGGCTCGGCGAGATCGGTTACAGCAATAGCTACGAAAATATCGGCAATCCCAACTCTTTCACGGGTTTGGGTTACGGTTGGGCGCAGGTGATGACTACACCTCACTGGGGTGCAAAAGGAACAATGGCCGAAGGAGGAACTCGCGGTCATTTCTTCGTTCACTACCCCGGAAAAGTCAGGATCGGCCAAAATAGCGCTTTCACTTCTGTGAAAGATTTAGCTCCGACAGCATTAGACTATGCTGGCGTGGCCGAACCCGGTACGAGCTATAAAGGCCGAACAATCCATCCCATCGAAGGCAAATCCATGCGTCCTTTGTTTGAAGGTTTGGCAGAGCGACTCTATGGGGACAACGAGCCGATCGCGTTTGAACTCTTTGGTACTGTCAATAAAGCTCTGTATCTGGGAGATTGGAAAATCCTCCGATTGGGAGATGGTGTTTGGGGGGATGGCGAGCGAGAACCTTGGAAACTGTTCAATCTCGGCATCGATCCCACCGAACAACACGATTTATCCCAACAATATCCCGATCTGTTGGAAAAAATGGTGGAAATGTACGAACAGGAAGAAAAAGGTTGGGGTTTTATTCCAGTTAGGTAGTTCACGGAATCATAATTAATTTTTGTAGGGGCGTTCAATACTTGAACGCCCCTATCGCGATCTTTATTACGGCAAATCGAAGAGGCGATTGTCGGGAACATTGCTGACAGCACGTTGCAGGGCAGCAAGAGCGCGATTATAACCCACTGTCGCCGTGAGTAAATTGCCTCGCGATCGCGTCAATTCCGTTTGCGCGTCAATGACCTCGGTTTGAGTTCCCACCCCTGCCTGAAAGCGCAAGCGAGCCAATCGCAAACTCTCTTCGGCCAATTGCACCGCCACGATCGCGGTTTTGATATTTTCATCGCTGGCTCTCAGGTTTTCGTAGGCTTCCTCGACTTCAACCCGGATGCTCTTGCGCTGCTGCTCAAAATTGGCTTCGGCAATTTCAATATCGATTTCCTCCTGCCGACTATTGGCTTTGGCGGCTCCGCCATCAAACAGAGTCCATGAGAGGGTTGCCCCGATCGCATAGCCATCGGCGAATCCTTCCCCAAAGCTGAGAATATTGGCCACATTATAGTTAGCAAAGAGGCTCACTTGCGGTCGGAGAACAGAAAGGGCAACTTGGCGTTGTTGTTCGTCAATCTCGCGCTGTACCAACTGCTGTTCTAACTCTGCGCGATTGCGATAGGAGAGAATAATGGTCTCCTCTAAGGATAAATTCCAGTCCCCCACGCGCTCGATCGTATCGGCGATAGTTACTTCAACCTGTTCCCCCAAGGCTAAAACTTGCACCAATTGACGCTTGGCAATTCTGCGATCGGCGCGAGCATTGACTAAATTTTGTTGGCTGTTGGCCAGATCCACTTGCGCTCGCAAAACGTCGAATCGCGTTCCCAAACCGGCTCGTTCTAGCAGTTCTGCATCCCGTAGGGTTTGCTTGGCCGCATCCACGGCAGCTTGTTCGATGCCTACTGTCGCATCAGCTTGTTGCAAAGCATAGTAAGCATTGGCTGTATTGAGGCGCAAGACCTCCGCGACTCGTTCGACCTCTAATTGATTGAAACGCACGGTTTCTTCGGCTTGGCGAATTTGGGCGGGACGAGAGCCACCGTCGTAGAGGGTGTAACTTAATTGCAAGGTTCCATCAACTAAATCTGTAGTCGTGTCGCTGGTGGAGGCGCTCAAGCCTCGATTGGTTAAGCGACGATTGGAGAGTTCGGTGGTGGCAGAATCCGTGCGACTGACGTTAATTTCGGCACTGAGGGTGGGAAAGTTGGCGGCTAGAGCTTGTCGCAGGGCTGCATCGGCTTTTTCTAGGTTGAGCCAAGCAATGCGCCAATCTTGATTATTGCGCCGAGCTAAAGCGATCGCTTGCTCTAAAGTAATGGGCTGAGAAAGATCGATGGTGACTTCATCGGGTTCTGTGGGAAACAGCAAGGGATTGCCACTGGGATTGAGATTTTCGGGGGGAGGGATGATTTGACGACCTCGGGGGGATGATTCTTCGGGAGCAAGCAGAGGGGCAACATCTTCGAAAACTTCCTCAGCTTCTTCAATGACTGAATCCTCATCTTCGGGATCGCCTTCTTCTCGGGGAGAGGAGTCGACATCTTGCGCTTGTGCGGTTTGTGAAGGGAGAAAAGTTTGGGTCAGGTCTTCGGTAAGTTCGAGAGGAAACTCCGGGATGTCAGCTTCCCACGATAAATCGAAGGGAGTAGAAGAATCTATCACAGATTCCAACATTGCGTTTCTGCGAGATTCAGTCTCGGTTAAAGTGATATCGATCGCCTCTAATCTCTCGATATCCTCTACATCTGATTCCGCTTCATTCGCGATCGTCAAGACAGTGCTGGGATTTCCTGTCTTCTCCAAAACAGCGCTCTCGTGACGAAGAGACAAAGGTTCTCCTTCTGTCTTGGAGCTTGAGTCTTTTTTGGGTTTTTCCGTTATTGCTGACGGAGAAAAATCCCTCGAAAAATTTGCCTCTGAAGGAAGGTGATGCTCTGATGGATGAAGAGAGCGCTCCGTCGCCAGCGATTCTTGGGACATCGCTTGGACTCCATAGCCGCAAGCTAAGACTGCTCCGGCACTCACAACCACTAAATGACGAAAAACTAACATTAAATTTACCGATTCTGTTTTTACGCGTATAAGACAAAGGAAGATTTAAGATTCAATTGTAAAGCGATCGCAACACAAGGTTAAGCCTACAGGAAATTCCGCTCTACTCATAACTTACTCGATGCGATCGGTTAACCTAAAATCAGAGCAAGCTCCTCCACCCTTCTCGACTGCTCTCAAATGGGCATGACTAAAATTCTCGTGATTGAAGATGATAAGAACGTCCGAGACAATCTTCTCGACGTTCTCATCCTTGAAGGATACGAACTGACAGCCACTCCTAATGGTCGCCAAGGACTGCAACTGGCACAAGCAGAATCTCCCGATCTCATTCTCTGCGATCTGGTCGTTCCAGAATTGAATGGGTATGAGATTTTGCAATCCATTCGTCAAGATGTGGATTTGGCAACAGTACCGTTTATCTTTTTAACGGGTAAAGTTGAAAAAGAATATTTTCGCCAAGGCATGGAGTTGGGTGCCGATGATTATCTCACTAAGCCTTTTTCCCTCTCAGAATTGCTCGGGGCGATAAAAACCCAACTCGGGAAGCAAGAACGCTTGAGCGATCGCCTCCGACACGCAGAGCATCAAATTGATTATCTCCTTCATCACGATCCCCTCGTCCAATTGCCCAATAAGCTGTCTTTGCAAAAATGGTTAGCTGAGTCTGATACGAAGGAGATAGAGACTGAGGCGATCGCACTGTGTATTCTCTCTCTCGATTGCTTCGATCGCCTCCAGAAAACTTGGCATCATCACGCCATCGAGGCAATCTTGCAATCTGTGGCTCGACGATTGCAATGCGATCGTTCAGACTCCATTCATCTCGCTTATTTTAATCTCAATCAATTTGTTTTTCTACTCCACAATTGCGATGTTCGCAAATTTGCTTGCGGGATTTTAGATAATTTTTATCGGCCTTTTTTCCTTCGCGATCGGGAAATTCTGCTAACGGCCAGTATGGGAATTGCGATCGGCGATCGCACTCCTTGGGATTTAGACGATTTACTCGCTCGCGCCGAAATTGCCAAAAATCATGCTTTGCAACAAGGTGGCAATCAATATCAATATTATACTCCGAAACTCTATCTAAATTCTCTCGAACATTCGTTTTTAGAAACGCATTTAGGCTATGCCTTAAAAAGACAAGAATTGCAAGTTTACTATCAGCCTCAAATCAGCTTAGAAAGTGGAAAAATTATTGGAATGGAAGCCTTGATGCGCTGGTTTCATCCGCAAAAAGGGGTAATCTCTCCCGAACAATTTATTCCGGTTGCTGAGGATTTAGGTTTCATTATTGAGATGGGAGAATGGATTTTACAAACGGCTTGTTTACAAGTCAAAGATTGGCAAGAAAAATATCAAAAAGACTTTGCTCTCGCGGTTAATTTATCTGTGCGTCAATTGCAAGATGTCCATTTCTGCGATCGCCTACACCGAGTCTTACAACAAACTCAATTTTCTCCCACTCTCCTCGAATTGGAATTAACTGAAAGTATTTTGGTGGAGAATATTCACTTAACCCAACAAAAAATTAATGAATTAAAATCCCTTGGCATTGCCATTGCCATTGATGATTTTGGCACGGGATATGGCTCGTTAAGTTATTTGCAACAATTTAGTTTTGATATTGTTAAGATCGATCGCTGTTTTATTCGAGATTTAGATCGCAATACCACCAATGCAGCAATTGTGACAACAATCGTAGAAATGGCCAGAAAACTGAACTGTCGTGCGATCGCTGAAGGAGTCTCGACGGAAGCCGATTTGCATTTTCTCAAGCAGCAACACTGTTATGCCAGTCAGGGGTATTTCTTTAGTCCACCTCTTCCTCCTTCAGAATTTGCAGCTTTACTCGACCGGGGGGGCGTTTTTCCCCTGCCCAAGTTCGTTTAGTTGCTCTCCTCAAATATTACGATATATTGAGATATGTTGCGGAATGAGAGGACTGAATTGCCAGAACCGCAAAGGGGGTGGTAATGTCTGAAAAGTATTGCTAAGGTACTGCATTCTCAAGGGGGAGAGAAAATTGAACTTACCAAAAAGTTTACAAAAAAATCACGAGCCAAAAGAATTATTTTGTGAAGATATTAGCGAGTATGTTGCTGACTTACAACTTCACATGACTTTACAAGCCAAAAATCTCGTCCCCTCTTTTCCTGAAGGGAAAACCTCAGACAGTCTTTCGGGAAATAATGCGACAAATCTCGCTGATAGCCGAGTGCAATTACTCTGCGAAACTCAAGCCAATATGGAAAAATTGGTCTCTCGTCAAGAAATTTTGTCTTGTCGCCTTTAATGAAGCATTAGTAGCGTACAGTAAGTAGCGTGCAGTAAAGCGATCGTCAGCCCATCAGAACAAAATGAGGTCTGGCGATCGCTTTATCTCTTCTCTTTTTTTCTCAAAATTAGCTCAAAGTTGGGTTAAATTTTTTTAATTTTGCGATCGCGAGTCAAATTATCCCTCTTCTGTCAAATCGGGGTGAAACGTTGATTTTTCGTTGGCTGTGATGGCGGAAATTCGTTGAAATTCCCCAGAGTGACAAAACAAGGATTGGAGGCGGGGTATTACTAACTCAGCATTGTCAAGGCGATCGCTTGGCTTGGGTTGCGGGGTTGCTCTTAATTGGCTTAGGGATTTATGAAGGTATTTAGATCGATCGCTATTCGTCAAGCATAGCGTTAGAAGTTTTAATGGCAATAGTGGTGAGAATCCCTCGCTTGAGGACAAAGTATCAAGCGAGGGAAGTGGCTTTTGCAATTAGAACGTAAACGTCGTCCGGATCGCGCCAATGGTAATCGTATCGTTGGCTGTATTCTGCAACGGATTCATAATCAAAATAACACCGGGAGTGATACTCAAATAATCCGTCACTTTGATACGATAAAACGCTTCGAGATGATAGGTGCGTCCCGGTTGACCGCCTCCGGGAGCCGTGAGGATCTCCCCATTAGAGAAGAAACTGGGAACGTTACGCGCTTGGATATTATTGGCGTTATCGGCTGCCGCCATCGTACTGCTAATAATACGCGGTGGTTGTCCGAAATAGAGTCCCAATAAATTTCCTTCACCCCCCAGATCGTTAAAGTTGAGGAATGCCATCCAATTAATGGTTTCCACAATACCGTCGGCTGGCACATAATCCGATGCCGTGTAACCAAACCAACTGCCAAAAGTGATTTCGGGAATGATGCGCCATTCCATACCGATACCAAGGGCATTGGTCGTGATGGGCGCTCGCAGGTTGACACTGGTACTGGAGTTATTGCCGATAACTTGGCGATCGTCCCCGAGGGAAGTGTTCAAAAAGCCGAAGGGAGAATAAGCGTTGATGTACTGTAGGGTGACATCCATATCATCGGAGGGAGAAACCACCAATTGAAACCCAAAACTCGTCGAAGCCAGATCGCCGCCAAATAAACTCCCATTGGCCCCATCTGCAAGAAAATCCGCCGCATAGACCCCTTGTAAGCTCAAACTATTATTAATTTGCCAGTCAAACCCGATACCGCTATCGCCGTTACCAATAGCGAGAATGGGGTTGCGTTGAGCAAAACGAGAAATCGGACCGCTTCCCGCACTTTCAACGCGGTTGGTTCCCCGGAAAACGTTAACGGGGGACATTCCTTTTGGCCCCACCATTAGGGCGAGATTATCCGTGACAAGATGGCGATAGTTCAGGTCGCTTAAGCGAAAATCGTTATCGTTGTCCCCTTCAAAGGCCAAGCCGACATAATTAAATAGAGATTGGGTGCTTGCAGTAACAGTACTGCCGTCTCCACTCTGAAAACTGAGGAGCAAGAGGCTGCGAGGGCTGAATTGGGTAAAAAGGCTGAGTTGAACGTTATTAATGAGGGTAGTTTCTGTATCTTGATCGATAAAGGTATTACCCGCCAAAGTATAGTTATTGTTGGCGCTGCGTGCCGTTAGCCCGATTACAGCCTGTCCGAAGAGTTTGGTTGTGGTGGAAAAGGCATGATCTTCGAGAAATTGTACCCGCGCTTCCATCGTATCGACTTCGCTGCCGATTTTTGCGAGTTCTTCTTCAAATTCTCGCATGAGGCGCTCTAGCACGGCCAGATCGTCCTTGGTGGCGAGATCGCTGGTGGCTTCGGCTAGAAGTCGCTCGATTTGTTGCAAACAAGCGTTTAAGCCGGCAGCAAATTCATAGCGGGTCAGGGCGCGATCGCCTCTAAAGGTGCCGTTGGGATATCCTGCCAAACAACCGTAGCGTTGGATGAGGTCGCTCAAGGCTTGAAATGCCCAGTCTCCCGGGGAAATATCTCGCAACTCGAAGACATCGTTAATTTGTGCCATCGGATCGACGAGATCGAGGGTTTCCTCGGGAAGGACGGCGAGGGAGGGTACTTTTTCGGGAGGGGTTGCCGCGATCGCGCTGTCTTCTGGGCTATCTGATGCGATCGCGCTAGCATCCGATTCGGTACTGGCTGCAACGGTTAATTCCTGTACTTGCAGTTGAGAATCGATCGGGAGGGAGTCATCGAAACCCGATTCTAATAGGGCAGATCGAGTCAGAGGGTGTAAGGGAATGCCTTGAGACGTTGCGGCTAAGACCGAGCGATCGGGCAAGTTTTCAGCAGATGAGGGAGCATTGGCCAAAACGATTACGTCGGTCTCTTGGGTTTCCTCGGGCAGCATTGCCATTGAGGTAAGACTGGAGACGGGGACGTTAGACCTAAGTAAGGTTTCTTCGGCGCTCACCTCCGGCTTTTTCTCTTCCAAGTGAGGGAGAGCAAAGGGACTTTGAGAATTAAGAGCTAGAAACAAGGAAGAATCTTGACTCGGATCGAAAGTTGCAACGGTTTTATCAATTGTTTCATCAGTCAATAAAATTTGCTGGGGAGCTTCCAAAGTGGAGTTTTCGGAAGAGACGATCGCTAAAGCTACGGTAGAATCAGCTAAAATACTTAAAGTAGTTAGCAATAATGCCGAAGATAGCGTTTTTTCTAAATTACCTTGGGATTTCACGAGATACTGACTCCTCAAAACACCAGTAAATAGCAGAAGGTTTTCAACTCTTCTGCCTTATCATTCTACGCATTTTCAGCGATCGCGATCGGTTAATTCTTGGAAAAGCATTGGGATATTGCCGCAAAACCCCTTGTTTTCTCGGCTTTCATCCTCGATACGAAGGAAAAATAAAGAATTGTATTTTTTCTTTGTTCAAAATAAATAATAATGCTTGTCAACCTCGCTCTTTTCTATCTCAGAAACAAGAAATCCACAATTTCAAGACCATAAACTCAGTATTTAATTGACATTTTCTTGATGGGAAACTTGCAAGGGAATTGCGATCGTAAATTCCGTTCCTTGACCAAGGGTCGAGACACATTCTAAACGTCCCTGATGTTTCTGGACAATAATTTCATAACTAATAGATAATCCCAATCCCGTTCCTTTACCGAGAGGTTTTGTTGTAAAAAATGATGTAAAGATTTTTTCTTGAATCTCGGCAGGAATTCCACTCGCATTATCGCGAATAGAAATGTTAAGCCAATTTCCATCTCTTCTCGTTTGTAACCAAATTTTGGGCGAGATATTTTCACGATCGGATTGCAGGGAAGAGCCTGTATATTTTTCTTCTAGCGCATCAATGGCATTACTGAGTAAATTCATAAAAACTTGGTTGAGAAGACCGCCGTAACAGAAAATGCGATCGGGTAAATTACCATAGTTTTTCTCAATTTCGATGGTTGGCTTATTGGCTTTTGCTTGCAAGCGACTCTTTAAAATTGTCAAGGTAGAATCCAAGCCTTCATGAAGATTAACCCAATTCATGCAATCATCATCAAGATGAGAAAAATTACTCAAAGATTTAACAATTTTATGGATGCGTTCCGTTCCTAATTTCATTGATGATAAAACTTTGGGGAAATCTTCCTTGAGAAAATCCAAATCGATTTCTTCGATAAAGTCTGCGATCGCGTCAACGGGTTCGGGATAATAGTCTTGATAAAGGTGCAGTAAATGCAGTAAGTCGTCAGCATATTGACGTGCAGGAACGATGTTTCCACAGGTGAAACCCACAGGATTCTTGATTTCATGGGCAATTCCGACGACTAACTCTCCTAAACTGGATAATCTTTCTCTTTGCCTTAATTGGTTTTCTGCTGTTGCCAATTTCAAGTTAATTTGTTGCAGTTTTTCTGACTGTTCTCTATATTTTATCTCTAGTTCTTGTCCGGCAATTTCTATTTGTTTTTGCTGGGTAATATCCGTTAAAAATCCTTCATAATATAGGGAATTTTCTTGCTCATCGCGAACAATGTTCCCTGTTTCAGAAATCCAGATTATTTCGCGATCGCATCGATAAATTTTCGCTTCAAAACGTTCGACAATTCCTCGCGTATTAATTAAGTCTTGTAAATGGCGATACTGTTGTCCTGTCACATAAATCTGTTCTTCTCGTTCTGAAAAAGTCTCTAGAAATGCTGCGGGAGAATCGCAACCATAGATCCTTGCAAAAGTTTGATTGACCCAAAGATAACGACCCGCAATTGTCATTCTAAAAATACCAATTGCGGCACGATCCAATAGATCGAGATCGTCTCGTGCGAGGAATGGGGAATTATCGAGAGAGCGGGCTGATTTTTGTTCGGGCTGTTTGCTGTCTTGATGTAATTGTCCTTCCGACGAGGGAGTTCGTCCGAGGAAGCCAGATTCTTCTGGAATCAACATTTTTCTAATTGCATTGCATTTGTATTATCTACTTCTATTGTTGTGTTACCAACAGAATTTGAGAGTGATACCTATCTCGATGGCAGAATATAGCGCTCACTTCATTGATGCGATCGCGATCGCAGGCTCGGAGCGATCGCTCGGCGATTTAACAACGACGAAAGAATTATGCGTTTACGACAAAATGGAAGATTTTTCTCTCGTCCTGTCCCTTAAAATGAACAGAGGAAGTTTTATTGCAGCTTCAGGAGCGATTATGTCCGAATCCAATGCAAACAACGAAGCCCAAAAATCCGCAACGCCAACCGTAGAGGTGAGCGAGGAAACGAAGGCTCTTGTCGAAAAGAAAATGCCCGATGAGTCTGATGATATTAAATATCATACGATGGCTCTCATCGAAGCAATTAAAAAACAGGCAGAGACAAGCCTCGAGTCGGCGGGGGAGATCGGTCGTGAAAATTACACCAATACCCTGCGTCAAGCTCAAACCACATTAAAAAATACAGGGCTTCTCTTTGATGAACAATGGGAATCCCTCGATCAAACCATTCGAGGTTTGGAAGATACGGCCACCAAAAATTGGGAATCATTGCTGAATGATATGAAAAAATGGGGCGATCGCCTCGATCGCGCGGTGAATGAAGCATGGAAAATTCTCACCGAACCCGAAGAAGCCCCGTCAGACCCTCCATCAGATTCTGATACTCCCCCCGAATCTTAAATCTGAAGCCACGGGACAAGAAAAATCTCCCTCTTTCCCGTTGTGCAATGCTCCATTCGTTTGCCCTAATTCTCCGAATCTGTTCGCGATCGCCTATGGTTGTTTTCTTGGTGTTATCGATCCTCGGTTTGAGTGCGATCGCTCCCAAAATCCCTCCCATTCCTTACATGATGGGATTAGTCGCGATGGGTTTGGGACTGGGAATTCTTTCGCAAAACAGCGAGCAATTTGCTTTCGGGGCAACCTTGATGGCACTTCCTTCAAGAACTTCTCTTTTATTTCTGCCTCTACTGGTTGCTTGTCCGGCCTTTCGTCTGGAAAGTCGCTTATTAATGCAATATCTTTCCCCCGTATTGTTGTTGGGGATTTTGGGGGGATTTGTATCTGCCGCGATCGCGGGGGGCGTTTTTGCTATTTTTGCCCCTTTAACACTATCGGGAGCAATATTACTGGGTATCCTGCTGTCGATGGTGGATTTAACCCCCGCGATCGCCCTCTTGCAGAAAAAAGGATGTTCTCAACGACTGCAAATCCTCTGGGGTGGAGAAAGTCTCTTCAACAATGCAATGACGATCGTTTTGTTTGGACTGCTGGGGGAAATTCTCACTTCGGGGGAATACGGACGCGGAATCGGGCAGTTTTTGGGAGCGTGGCCGATAGGTATTATCCTCGGCAGTATTGCCGGGGGACTAGCTTGTTATCTCTTACAACGATGGCGCGAGAATCTTCTCTTACAAGGCACAATTGCGGCGATCGCGTTGTATGGGGCATTTTTTACGGCGGCTGCCCTGTATCCGGGGTCAGAGGCGATCGCGGTCATCGCAATGGCGATGGTATTGCGGTGGACGTTAAGCACTCGCTTAAAACAGAAGCATTTCCAGAAACTGGAAAGAGTCGTGCAGGGCATGGGAAGTCTTGCTCAAAGCTGGCTCTTTCTCCTGCTGGGATTAACCTTAGCCCAGTTGCCACGACAAGTTTACGGGAGTTCCCGAGCTTGGCTGTGGCTGGGGGGTGCGATCGTCCTCGTTGCGATCGCTCGGGCGATCGTGGTTTTTGCTTTGATGCCCGTTGCTAATTTTTTGCGAGATTCTACCCCCTTCTCTTTTTCAGAACAATTGGTGGGGTTATGGGGAGGAATGCGAGGAATTGTCGCCCTAGCACTGGTATTGAGTTGGGACGCACAGGGAGACGATCGCGATCTGGCTATTTTCTTAACCTTTGGAGTCACCTTAGTTCTCGGTTTGGTTTCCGAGGGAACGATGGCACAATTCTGGTATCGTTTGGGCTTAACACCGCCTCCTTTGGCTGCTCAGTTACAAACAGCAACTGCTTCTCTCGCAGCCAAACGTCACACCCTCGAAGGACTTTTCGATCTCGACGATATTGAATCTCTCTCCCGTGCGGCGATCGAGTGTGTCAAGCAAGAATATCGCGAGGAAGTCTATCATGCAGAAGATACTTTGGCGCAGTTGTGGACTCAGACCCGCATCGATCCGGTTCTATTTCAACAAATTCTCTGGTTGCAAGCACTGGCAATGGAGGAGACAGGGTATTGTCAATTTTATGAGGATGGTTTGCTCTCGGAGTTGGCGTTTATTAAATTAAAGTTGCGAATGGACTTAAAACGAGATGCTGTTCTAGCGGGATTTATTCCCCCTCCTTTTTATCTCGTTCGCAATACCGACACTAAAGTTCAGCGCTGGTTTGCGCGTTTTTTGGGGATAATTTCTTTGAATGCTAAATTTGCCTCGCAACAAGGCGATCGCGTCTCGACAGCGAAATACGAAGCCGATGGCGCGATCGCCTATACTTGCAAACAAGTGGCTTTAAATTTTCATCGCCTTGTGGAAGATAGCGGCTTTGGCTTGATGGCGGCGAAAAGTTGTGCCAAAGTTTACGAAGAAGATAGTTTAGTAGCTTGGCAGAGTTTAGAAGCGATCGCCTCGCGCAACCCCGATTTTACTGCCCGCAAGCAACAAGAAGCCATTCGCCGCACCATTCGCTTGTTAGATGAATATTAGTGATAACTGATAACTGATAACTGAAAAAACGGAGAGGGGGGGATTCGAACCCCCGAAGGCTTGCACCTTAACGGTTTTCGAGACCGTCGCATTCAACCACTCTGCCACCTCTCCAAGGGGATCTTTGGGTTTACCAAAAACTGATTAAGTTGTCGATCGCATTACATTATATCGCATGTAGGGACGTAGCATGCTACGTCCCTACATTAATTATCTGATTACAACAGCGATCGCCGTTCTAAAAAGTACATCTGCTCGATTTGGCGCAGATTTTCGGTGCGATCGGGAGCGATCGCGTTGGGGGATTCATCTGCGATCGCAACCCCTAGCCAAGTCTGCACCTTTCGCCAACCCATTAAAAACAACATGACAGCACCTCCAATTTTTTCTCAATACCCGCGCGAATTTCTTTGTGTAGTATGTTTTGTAGTATAACAGGAAAATTGGCAAAAGACCAACCCTCACGAATTAATCATTGAGAATTGAGGGGCGATCGCGTGTAAAATTCTGGAGAGATTTACTTTACTTTGCATGTTCGAGCAGACGTTCAAGAATATTGATGATGCCCTACGGAAAGAGGCGGGCTGTGCGACGGAGTTGGATTATGCAGAGCAGATTTCATGGCTTCTTTTTCTCAAGTATTTGGACGATCTGGAAAGCGATCGCCAAAATCGAGCATTATTGACGGGTAAGGACTATAAGCCGTTATTGGATGAGGCGTATCGCTGGAAAACTTGGGCGTATCCGAGGGATGAGGATGGGAAGTTAATCAAAGAGGCTCCGGTAGGGGACGATCTGATTGAGTTTGTTAATGATGAGCTATTTCCTTATTTGCAGGCGTTTAAGGGCTATGCGGAACGGGATACTTTCGGCGGTAAGATTGGGGAGATATTTGGGGACTTACAGAATAAGTTTCGCAGTGGGTATAATTTGCGGGAAGTGTTACAGAGTATTGATGAGTTACAGTTTCAGACTCAGCAGCAGAAACACGAGCTTTCGGATTTATATGAGACTCGCATCAAGAATATGGGCAATGCGGGGCGCAATGGTGGGGAATATTATACGCCGCGTCCTCTCATTCGGGCGATGATTCGGGTGGTTAAACCTCGGATCGGGGAGCGGATTTATGATGGTGCCTGCGGTTCGGCGGGTTTTTTGTGTGAGGCGTATGAGTATTTGCGGCACTGTAAACCAGATTTGACGACGACGGAGTTGGAAATGCTACAGAAGCGGACTTTCTATGGGAGGGAAAAGAAGAATTTAGCTTATATTATCGGCATTATGAATATGATTTTGCATGGGGTGGAAGCGCCGAATATTGTGCGGGATAATACGTTAACGGAGGATATGGCGGGGATTCAGGAGAAGGATCGCTTTGAGGTGGTTTTGGCTAATCCGCCCTTTGGGGGGAAGGAAAGGAAGGAGATTAAGCAAAATTTTACGATTTCGACGGGGGAAACGGCGTTTTTGTTTTTGCAGCATTTTATCAAGAAGTTGAAGGCGGGGGGACGGGGTGCGATCGTGATTAAAAATACGTTTTTATCGAATATGGATAATGCGTCTCAGGGGTTACGGCGGGAGTTATTAGAGTCTTGCAATCTACATACGGTTTTGGATTGTCCGGGGGGGACGTTCCTTGGGGCGGGGGTGAAAACGGTGGTACTCTTTTTTGAGAAGGGTGCGCCGACGGAAAGGGTTTGGTTTTATCAACTCGATCCGGGACGGAGTTTGGGGAAGACGAATCCCCTTAATGATGAGGATTTACAGGAGTTTGTGGCGTTTCAGGAGGAGTTTAAGGAGTCGGAAAGGTCTTGGTTTGTGGAACGAGAAAAGATTGACCCGGAAACGTTCGATCTGTCGGTTAAGAATCCGAATGCGCCGGAGAATGAGCCGTTACGAGAACCGGAGGAGATTTTAAAGGAAATTGCACGGCTTGATAAGGAGAGTGCTGAGATTTTGGCAAGTATTGGGGGGATGTTGTGAGAGAAGATTGGGTTAGTAAAAGATTAGGTGATGTTTGCACATTACAAAGAGGATTTGATTTACCTAAAAGGAATCGCGTAAAAGGAAAATACCCGCTAATTAGCTCAAGTGGCTTCATTGATAGTCATGTTGAAGCAAAAATCAAAAGTCCGGGCATAGTAACTGGTCGAAGTGGAAGTATTGGATCTCTATTTTTTATAGAAGAAGATTTTTGGCCATTAAATACAACCTTATTTGTCAAAGACTTTCACGAAAATGATCCTAAATTCATCTTCTATTTACTTAAAAACTTTGATTTAAAACGTTTTGCTAGTGGAACAGGAGTACCGACATTAAATCGAAATCATGTTCATGATGAAATTGTTCAAGTAGCAGGCTCGATCGCAGAACAAAAAAGAATCGTAGAGATATTGGATGAAGTGTTTGAGAAGATAGGGCGCATCGAGGCGAATACGCAACGAAATTTAGCTAATCTAGCAGAATTCAAGCAATCAGTTTTGCAGAGAGCTTTTTCAGGAGAAATTGGATCAAAAACAGATTTGCAGTTGTTGTTTAATTCACCTTTACCCAATGAAGCTAAAAAACAAAAAATTGAACTAGATTTACCAATATGGATAATTGAAAAACTCAAAATTCAAGCTGATGTTAATGGAGTCTCTTTACAAGAGCAAATCGAAAATAGTTTACTGAACCAAATACAAAAGAACTAGAAGCCTTGGCAGAACTCAAACAATCCATCCTGCAAAAAGCCTTTACCGGACAACTCACCCGTTAGATATTGCTAAAATTTACCTAATCATGCAAATATACTATATTCGTGCGCTCTTCCTCTGTCCCTTTCTCGTGGGAGTTAAGGCAATAAATTGGTAATTAAATTATTTTTCTGATTGTCGCTCCGCCAGGGATTAAAAATCCCTGTCTCATACAAAAAATCCATTGAAATGGATTGGGGAATGTGCAAATTTATCTCAAATCGATGATTACAGTCCTCTTGAGAGGACTTCTTGTATGAGACGGGGAATCGAATTCCCCGGCGGATCGAAACGGAGAGAGTTATTGTCATTCTAGAGCAGATGTCAGGAACTCACCGCTAAGTCCTTCGGACTCTAGCGGGAGCTTGAGGGAAGCCTAAAGTTCTAACCTGACCAGTCTAAGCGTTAAATCGCTACGTTATTTGAGTCAAGAAACCCGTAAGTGCGTGCCAGCTTTCGGCTCTTTCGTTAACAATTAAACATCTGTAAGGAGTTAAGGAAGTGTTGTTAACCCAGCAAGCTCAAATAACATTGACGAGGCACACTTTACCCTGTTTTCAGGAGTTTTGCCCATGCGGGTATTTGTATTAGATAAAAACAAGACACCGTTAAATCCAACTCATCCAGCTAGAGCAAGAAAATTGCTCAAATTAGGACGAGCTAAAGTGTTTAAGCGGTTTCCATTTACTATTATTCTGCAAGACGTGGAAGGAGGAGAAATCAACGAATGTCAGTTGAAGATTGACCCCGGTTCAAAGACGACGGGACTTGCAATCGTCCAAAGAAATCGAGTGATTTGGGGTGCGGAACTGACCCATCGCGGACAACAAATCCGTGATACTTTGACTTCAAGACGACAATTAAGGCGTTCCCGAAGAAACCGCAAGACCCGATACAGAAAACCTCGCTTTCTCAATCGGAAACGTCCTGAAGGATGGCTTGCTCCTAGTCTGATGTCGCGGGTTCACAACATTATCACTTGGGTGAATCGGCTCTGTCAAATTTGTCCCATATCCGGTATTTCTCAAGAGTTAGTGCGATTCGATACTCAAGCGCTTCAAAATCCCGAAATCTCCGGTGCTGAATACCAGCAAGGAGAATTATTTGGATATGAAGTCAGAGAATATTTGCTCGAAAAATGGAACAGAAAATGTGCTTACTGCGGTGCAGAAAATGTTCCCTTAGAAGTCGAGCATATTCACCCCAAATCCAAAGGTGGAAGCAATCGAGCCAGTAACTTGACTTTAGCCTGTAGACCTTGTAATCAAAATAAGGAAAGCCAAGAAATCGAACAGTTTTTATCCAGTAAGCCTAATATTCTGAAACAAATATTAGGGCAAGCAAAAGCACCATTAAAAGATGCAGCAGCCGTTAATTCCACCCGTTGGAAACTATACGAAGAGTTGAAGAAAACAGGTTTGACTGTTGAGACTGGAACGGGAGGATTAACTAAGTTTAACCGCACTCATCAAAATCTTCCTAAGACTCATTGGTTAGATGCTGCTTGTGTCGGGAAGTCAACACCAGAGCAGTTAATTATTGAGATCAAGAAACCGCTTTTAATTGCTGCAAAGGGTCACGGGAAGAGACAGCGATGCCGTCCCGATAAATACGGTTTTCCCAAAGCACACGCGCCAAAAGCGAAATTCTTTCAAGGCTTTCAAACTGGTGACATCGTTCGTGCATCTGTTCCAAAAGGAAAGTATGCAGGGAATTATGTCGGTCGTATTGCGATTCGATTTCGTCCTTCTTTTCGACTTTCTGCTACAGGGAATAAACCTTTCGATATTCACCCTAAATACCTACAAACTATTCATCATGCCGACGGTTATGAATACACATTCAAATAATGATTCGCTTCGCTCAATTCTCCCTGTTGGCGGCGATTCCTCTCCCGTTAACCCTGTCGGGTCTAACGGGAGTCCCCACGCCGCTTTTTTGGATGGGAGGGTATTGATGTCAATTAACGAAAATGCGATCGCTATTTATTCTCAACCCGAGCAGAAAGACTAAAATGTAAAAAGGTGAAGTGTTCGATCGAACCCGTCTCGATCGCCAAACCACAACGCCCGAGGGATGCGATCGTTTTTGCCCAAAACTAATCTCAAAAAAAGTAAAAACAATGCTAATCCAAAAAATCATCGACGAAATTAAAGAAATTCCCGAAGCGCGACAAGAAGAGCTTTATCAACTCATCCGAAAATTTCGTCACCAAGCCGAAATCGAGCATTTTGAAGAGTCTTACGACACTCCAGACGAAGAAATCATCGCAGGTATTAGAGAAGGAATGCGCCAAGCCCTAGCGGGAGAAGTTATCCCACTGGAGCAGATGTGGGAGGGTATTGATGTCAATTAACGAAAATGCGATCGCTATTAATTTATCCCCTCGTTTCAAAAAAGATCTGAAAACCCTCGCCAAACGCTATCCCTCCATCAAGAAGGATATACAGCCCCTCATCACATCACTGCAAACAGGTGAAACCCCCGGCGATCGAATAAAAGGGCTAAATCATCCAGTTTTCAAAGTTCGCCTGAAAAATAGTGATATTCAGAAAAGGAAAAGCGGTGGTTATCGAGTCATCTATTATCTCCAAACTCAGACCGGAATAGTTTTTATCACTATTTATTCAAAATCCGATCGCGCCAACGAAAATAACGACATAATTGCAGAAACAATCCGCGAAATAGACTCCTAAATTATGAACGAAGCCGAAACCAGAGCCGAACTCATTGACCCCGCCTTAAAAAACGCCGGCTGGGGAGTCGAACCCGAAAGCAAAATTCGGCGGGAAGTCATTGCCCCCGGTCGCTTACTCGGTGCAGGACAACGCCTACAATCTACATGGGCCGATTACGTCTTGGTGTACCGCAACCAAAAACTCGCTGCAATGGAAGCTAAAAAACGCGATGCACTCCCCACCGAAGGACTCCAACAAGCCAAAGATTACGCCGAAAGACTTGAAACCCGCTTCGCCTTCTGTACCAACGGCGAAAAAATCTATCAAGTCGATCGCCACACCGGAAGCGAAAAATATATCGATCGCTACCCCACTCCCGCCGAACTCTGGCAACTCACCTACCCCACCGTCAACCCTTGGCGCGATCGCTTTGCCGCCATCCCCTTTGAAGACAAAAGCGGCACATGGGAAGCCCGTTACTACCAACATAACGCCATCAACGCCGTCCTAGAAGCCATCTCCACCGGCAAAAAACGCATCCTCCTCACCATGGCCACCGGCACCGGCAAAACCGCGATCGCCTTTCAAATCGCTTGGAAACTCTTTCGGAGTCAATGGAACCTAAGCGGGGAACCCACCTACCGCCCAAAAATTCTCTTCCTCGCCGATCGCAACATTCTCGCCAACCAAGCCTTTACCGCCTTTACCGCCTTTCCCGATGATGCCCTCGTCCGCATCGAACCCACAGAAATCAAAAAACAAGGCAAAGTTCCCACCAATGGCAGCCTATTTTTTACCATTTTTCAAACCTTTATGACCCAAAAAGGGGACGAACTCACCGCCAACTTTTTCGACTACGCCCCCGACTTTTTCGACTTCATCGTCATTGATGAATGTCACCGAGGTGGTGCCAAAGATGAAAGCACATGGCGCAAGATCCTCGAATACTTTGCCCCCGCCGTCCAACTCGGTTTAACCGCAACACCCAAACGGGATATCAACGGCGATACCTACAAATATTTTGGCGAACCCGTTTACGAATATTCCCTCAAAGCCGGCATTAACGACGGCTATCTCACTCCTTTCAAAGTCAAACAATTTACCACCCCCCTCGATGAATATCTCTACGATCCAGACGATGATATCGAAGGGGAAATCGATCGCGATAAAGTTTATACCGAGAAAGATTTTAACCGCATTATCGAAATGAAAGAGCGGGAAAAACACCGCGTCCAACTCTTTATGGAAGCCATTAACCAGAACGAAAAAACCTTAGTTTTCTGCGCCACCCAAGATCATGCCGCCGTCGTGCGAGATTTGATTAATCAAATCAAAATAAGTACCCATCCGAATTATTGCGTGAGAGTCACCGCCAATGATGGCAACCGAGGGGAAACGATGCTGAAAATCTTTCAGGACAACGAAAAAACAATTCCCACCATTCTCACCACCTCCCGAAAACTCTCCACCGGAGTCGATGCCCGGAACATCCGCAATATTGTCTTAATGCGCCCCATCAACTCGATGATCGAGTTTAAACAAATTATCGGTCGCGGTACTCGCCTCTTTGAAAATAAAGACTATTTCACCATTTACGATTTTGTTAAAGCCCACGAAAACTTTAACGATGAAGAATGGGACGGAGAACCCCAAGAACCCGCGATCGTCGATCCGAAGCCTCCCCAAGAACCCAAAGAGAAGCCAGATGATGATGACCCCAAACCCAAAGGTAAAATCAAAGTGAAACTCGCAGAAGGGAAAGAGTTAGACCTCGAACATACTGAAAAAATCAGCTTTTGGGATGCGGAAGGTCAGCCCATCTCCGCCGCCGATTTTATCCAAAAGCTTTTCGGCGATCTGCCCGAACTTTTTCAAGATGAAGCCGAATTGCGATCGATTTGGAGCCTTCCCGATACCCGTAAATCGTTGCTAAGCGGACTCGCAGAAAAAGGCTACGGCGAAGAACAACTGAAAGCGATCGCTAAAATTACGAACACCGAGAAAAGCGATCTTTATGATGTTCTCACTTATATCGCCTATACCGCCAAACCCCTCACCCGACAAGAACGAGTAACTAAACACAAACACTTGATTTTCTCAAAATACACCGGCAAACAACAAGAATTTTTAGATTTTGTCCTCGATCGCTATATTCGCGATGGCATCAAAGAACTCGATCGCGCCAAATTACCCCAATTACTCGAACTGAAATATCACAGCATTAACGATGCGGCTGGAGAACTGGGAGCCTTAGCCAATATTGTAGCCATGTTTACGAGTTTTCAGGCAGATCTATATCTAGATTCAGAGCAGATTGCTTGACCCAAAAAACAAGGTTTCAAGTCTCCAAAACCTATATAATAAAGGGTTGAGAATTAATCATCGAGAAGTAAATAATGTCAAATCAAAAACCCGATCGCGCTTGGTGGTATGGATGCGTCATTTATGAAATTTATATCCGCAGCTTTTACGATAGCAATGGTGATGGGGTAGGAGATCTACAGGGAATTGTTGAAAAGTTAGACTATTTAGCCTCACTACCCATTGATGCGATTTGGATTACCCCCTTCTTTAAATCCCCGATGAAGGATTTTGGCTACGACATTTCCGATTATTATGCCGTCGATCCTTTATTCGGTACGATTGAGGATTTTGAGGCGGTTATCGAGAAGGCACATACTTTAAATTTGAAAGTCATTATCGATCAGGTTTGGAGTCATACCTCTGACGTTCATCCTTGGTTTATTGAAAGTCAATCCCATCGGGATAGTCCCAAAGCAGATTGGTATGTTTGGGCAGATGCCAAAGAAGATGGCAGTCCACCCAATAATTGGCTCTCTATTTTTGGCGGTACGGCGTGGAAATGGAACGAATCGCGGCAACAATACTATTTACATAATTTTCTCGAATGTCAACCCGATCTAAACTGGCACAATCTCGACGTTGTGCGAGAAATGATGAAAATTGCCGAGTTTTGGTTGGATAAAGGGGTTGATGGATTTCGCCTTGATGTCTGCAATTATTATATGCACGATCCCAGTTGGTTAGACAATCCTTCTCGCACCCAAGGAATGCCGATTCAAGATGGTGTTTCTCCTCTCAATCCTTACTCGAAATTCATTAATCTCCATAACATCAATCAGGTCAAAAATATTAAATCCCTGCGACGACTTCGTAGAGTTCTCAATAAGTATCCCGGTACGATCGCCCTCGGGGAAATTGCCGCCGCCGAAGATCCCATGCGACAAACCGTCGAATACATTCGCGGAGAAAAACGACTGCATACCGCTTACAATAGTTCGTTACTCGTCAATGAAAAACTCACGCCGCAATTGGTGGCCTATGCACAGGAAGAGCTATCTTTGCACCTCGAAGATGATGAGGAAGAGATGATTTGTCTGACCATGACAACCCATGATTTTCCCCGAGCGCGATCGCGTTGGCAACCGAAAGATCCCGCGACGATTCCTACTTTTGAAAAATGGCTGGTAACATTATTGGCCTGTTTGCGCGGGATTATCTGTTTCTATCAAGGAGAAGAATTAGGGTTAACAGAAACAGAAATTCCTGAAGAGGAAATGCAAGATCCTTTTGGCATTAATTTTCATCCCTACTTTGCCGGGCGAGATGGCTGTCGGACTCCTATGCCCTGGGAATCCGATAAAGCCAATTGGGGGTTTACCAATGCCGAACAACCTTGGATTCGAGTAGATAAAACCTTTAAATCCTTAGCAGTTTCTGCTCAAGAAGCAAATCCCGATTCTCTACTCCATTATTTTCGTCAGTTTATGCGCTGGCGCAATCGACAACCTGCGATGAAATACGGCGATTTTGACCCTATTGAAGTCGGTCGAGACGTGCTTTCTTTTATTCGCAAAGTTGGCGATCAGCGCTTGCTCTGCGTGTTTAATTTTGCCGAACGAACCAACGCTTATTTAGTCTCCTGTCGCTACGGACACCCGATTATTGGTTCGGGGGTGACGAGTTTTGAGGTGACTAACTTGGGAAATGGCGATCGCACGATTGAAATGAAACCTTTTGGGTTTGCCATCTTCGAGCGAGAATTTTAACAGGGAATGGCGACTAACATTTGCTCATTGTTTTTGGAAAATTGCGCCTTCAAAGGGCATCAATTTGATGTCCTCTTTGACTGTGCCGCGATCGCGATCGGGGTGAGTAGAGAGCAGAAGTTGCCAAGGGAGATCGGGCAATTCAACAAGGCTAAAAAGTTGGCTTTGGGGGGACATATTCAAAAGAATTAACAGTTGCTCTTCCTCGGTTTGCCGCGTGTAGGCTAAAACTTGCTCGTCTTTGCCGATTAATGCGATCGCACCTTTTCTTAAAGGGGCGCGATCGCGGCGCAGTCGAATCAGTTGCTTGTAATAGTTCAAAATGGAATCGGGATCTTGATTCTGAACTTCAACATTGCGAGTGAGATAATCGGGAGCGACTTTATACCAAGGGGTTCCTGTAGTAAATCCGGCTTGGGATTGCCCGTTCCACTGCATGGGGGTGCGACAACCATCCCGACCTTTATATTCCGGCCACCGCAGTCGTCCGCGAGGGTCTTGGACTTCTTCTAAGCGATCGGGGGGCGTATCTACCATGCCCAATTCTTCGCCGTAATAAATAAAGGGAATGCCGCGTAAAGTGAGGAGAAAGGTCGCTAATAATTTGGCAATGCGATCGCTCGTTTCCGGAGTGCCATAACGCACCGTCGATCGCGGAAAATCGTGATTGCTAAGCACTACAGTGGTCGGCAAATTCCCCAAGGTTTCCTCGAAATCGCGAATCGTCTCGCGGAACGTCACTGCACTTAAGTTAGAAACAGCACTTAAAAGAAAATTAAAAGGCAATTGAATTTCATTATTTTGCGGTCCGTAGAGTTCGAGCAGATCTCGCGGCGTGGGAACCCAAACCTCGCCAATTAATAAAGGATCCTGGGGATGATTGCTTTGGATGTGCTGGCGTAATTTTTGCAGAATCAGATGATTTTCAGGATGATTGATAGTATGAATCGGTAATTGATTGAATTGATAAACATTGCGTAAGTATTCCGGCACCGTATCTACGATGGGATTATCCTTTAAATCCGGATCTTCCACCAAATAATTAATTGCATCCAAACGCAAGGCGGCAGCCCCTTGATTTAACCAAAAATCGCAGATGGCAAACATCTCTTTGACCACTTCTGGGTTGTGCCAATTCAGATCCGGTTGCTGGCGATAGTGAAAGTGATAGTAATACTGCTCGGTTTTCTCATCATAAGTCCAGCAGGAACGCTCGAATCCTTCCCAGTTATTGGGAGGACCGCCATCGGGGTTGGGGTCTCGCCAAATATACCAATCTCGCTTGGCTGAGTTGCGCGATCGCCGCGATTCGATAAAGAGAGGGTGTTCTTCGGAAGTGTGATTGAGAATAATATCGACAACAATTTTCAGGTTGCGGCGATCGGCTTCACGCACGAGAGTTTGAAAATCAGCGAGGGTCCCGTAACGGGGATCGACAGCAGTATGGTTGCTGATATCGTAGCCAAAGTCTACGTGAGGGGATTCGTAAAACGGGCAAACCCAAAGGGCATCAACTCCTAAATTTTGTAGATAGTCCAAGCGATCGATTAAACCTCTAAGATCGCCAATTCCATCCCCATCTGAATCTTGAAAACTGCGTAAATAAATTTCATAAAAAACTGCTTCGCGCCACCAATTCAATTCATGCTCCATTACACTTTTTCAATGAACAATTATCAATTATCAATTATCCCAGACAAATTCTCAAGCGTAAAAGCAGGAAGCACTATCGGTATAGGGGCATTACCCCTCAATGATTTTATGAATTAGAAGGCAGCGATCGCAGTCTATTAACAATGTTTCTGACTACTGAATAAGGCAGTCAAACCGAAAGCACCTAACATGGCCAATAAAAGCAAAGGGTCTGGCACGAGGGAATTATCGTCGATCGCGGCAATCGGTTCGCAGGGGCGAGTCGTGCAAGTTACCAAATTAATTTGCAAGCTATTTTCATGGAGTGTCATTTTCTTAAATTAGTGGATTATTATAAGGTGTTAAATTAATCATGCCACTATTCTCTGAGAAGCAAAATATAGAAAACACTGATAAAATAATTGAGTTTATCGCTAAATCGCGTAAATTTAACGACTCTACATGACAATTTGTTATCAAATTGACAATTTTAGGAAAGCGATCGCTTTTATTTTTTCTTAAGAAATGTATCGAAAGCGATCGCTATTCTTGAGGATTATTTCCAACAGAACAGTAACGAGGCCGAGAGTGAGAGCCAAATTCGCGATCGTCGTCAAATATTTTCCCTCGCCCAAGACACCTGCCCTAAACGGCTCTAACCTGTCTGGTGTATTTCCAGCCCTTCAGCAAAGATAGAACTGCGAGGAAAAAAAGTCCGTTTTAACTCGCAACAACCTCCTCTCAGTTGAGACCTAATCGTCTGATGGGGTTAACGTACTCTTTGGAGAGTCTGCCATTGCAGTACGTTGCCTTTTCTTTCGAGAGATGAATAGAGGCGCAATGCTTGCGCCCGATACAAACAGACTTGCTTGAATCGCAAATTTTAAATTTAAGGAGGCAAACATGACAAAAATTGCCCGACCCACTCGCCCCCTCGCCGATGTCAACGTATTACCTCGTACTGATGGTTCTCACGAAATCGTCGCTTGTTTCATGCCCGATCCCGAATTGATCTTCGGGGAAGGCGATACCCGTGCTTACCTCGCTCTCGATGCTTCCCTGTCCTTGAAAAAAATGTATGGTTTTGGCGGCCCCTTTGGCGGCGATCCCAATTACGTTCAAGGGGTAGCACGAAAATTGGGAAGTATGCTGGCCGCGATCGCACTCTCCGGCAAAGCCTCAGCGATTTATTGGGCCGTCAGTCCCGATGGCGGCAAAATTGAAGAAATTGGCGAATACAACGAACAAGAATGGACGAACAACACGATCGCAGGACCCCAAGTTCAGAAATGGGGACGAGGAACCAAACTCCTCCCCGCCATCCAATACGGTTTTGAGAACGTGGCGAAAGGTGCAAGCGGCACCATTGGCGTGATTATTACCGATGGCATTATTCAAGACGAACAAGAATGCGTTAATTATTGTCTGAATATCGGTCAAACTCTGACGGGACAAGATCCAGAACCCTTTAAACTCGTTCTCATTGGCATTGGTGAAGAAGTCGACGAAGGTCAACTCGAACGCCTTGACGATATGTTTGAAGGCACCGGCATCGATTACGATTTGTGGTCGAGCGGTATGGTTGCATCCATGCAAAACGAAGCCGATATTTTAGCGGTCGTCTTTGGGGAACTCGCTTCGGATGTTGTTGCCCCTACAGGTCGCGTTGAATCTTCTTCGGGACAAATTTTAGCAGATTGGTCTGATGGCATGCCCGGTAAGTTCCGCTTTGTTCTCCCCAAAGGAGAGACTCAGTTTGTCGTTCATGCCGCTTCTCGGGATATCGTCCAAGACATTTCTGAAGTGTTGGTTAATCCGTAGATGTTGGGGTGCGTTACGTTTCACTAACGCACCTTACTGAAGCGCAATAAGGAGAGTTTGAATATGTTAAAAACAGATTTCACCATTCCTAGCGATCGCACGGCCAAGGAACTCGGTAAGGTCAGCATTCACAACATGGGACAAGAATTGCAAGTCAATTTTACGATTCTCATGGAACCTCAAGGACAAAATGCCGAAGGTTGGCAAACTGGGGTTGCTTTAGATGCGAGTGCATCGATGAAGGATTGGTATGGGAGAATGTTGCAAGGTTCGATTCCAGCCCCGATTGTTACCGCTTACGAGCAAAAAGGCTGGGTCAATATTCGCAATGAAGACGGTCGCAAAGTACAATCCTTCCAACGTCCTGCTTATGAGGATGCCATCAAAAAAGGCTTTCTCCAATCGACGGTTAATATTGTCGAACCGCTAGCACAAAAATTTATTCGCTATCTCGCTGAAAATTTAGATGCGAGAGGGGGAACAACGGCGATCTATTGGGCTGGTGGGGATGGCAAAGAAATCGAAGAACTCGGCGATCTCAGCGAACGGCAATGCCGTCAATTAAAAATTAACGGGGTTGAAAAAATTGCCTTTGGTTTGGGAACGCATTTAACCCCAGCCGTGCGTTATTTCTGCGATCGCTTTCCCAATGCCAAACGCGGGATGTATATTTTCATCACCGATGGCAAATTAGACGATTTAATCGCCGTCAAACAATATAGCCTACAACTCGCCCGCCAGATCGCCACAGGGCAGAGAAACGCCGTCAAATGCGTTCTGATTGGGGTAGGCGATGCGATCGACGAACGCCAATTTAGAGAATTAGATGACTTGGAAACAGGTACAAATATCGATATTTGGGATAGCAAAATTGCCAAAACGATGCGCGATATCGTTGAAATTTTTGCTGAAGTCGTCGATGAAAATCAAATCGTTGCTCCAACAGGAACGATCTACGATTCTCAAGGCACAATCGTTAAAAAATATACCGACGGTTTGCCCGCAAAAGCCTCTTTTTCCCTACCCGTTCATTCTCAATGGTTTGAACTCGAAGTCATGGGTCAAAAAATCCGTCAAACTCTTAAGTAGGTTGGGTTGAGGTACGAAACCCAACATTTCTCTAGTAGAAGTGCATTGGGTTTTGCTGGCATGCGCTGCACAGTTTACGCCAACACCAACCAACAGCTACAGTTTTCATTACTCATTTAAGAGGTTTATTATGTCTCGTCGCTTGCCTGTTTATTTGTTGTTAGATTGTTCCGGTTCGATGGCTGGAGAACCTATCGAAGCCGTGCGCCAAGGATTGAAAGCATTACTGTCAGAATTGCAAAGCGATCCGATGGCATTAGAAACGGCTTATCTTTCGGTGATTACGTTCGATAGTACTGCTCATCAAGTTTCGCCTTTAACGGATTTAATCTTGTTTCAAGAACCCAAAATTCAAGCCAGTGGTTCGACTGCAATGGGTGCTGCTTTAAATTTATTAGAACAATGTATGGAACGAGAGGTGCGTAAATCTACTGATACTCAAAAAGGGGATTGGAAACCCTTGATTTTCTTAATGACCGATGGAATGCCGACCGATCGCTGGGAAAATGCTGCCGATCGCATCAAACAAAAACGCCCCGGTAATATTATTGCCTGTGCTGCAGGTTCTAATTCCGATGAAAATACGTTAAAGCGTATTACTGAAATTGTGGTCAAGTTGAATAACTTGCAACCAGATACCTTAAAAGCCTTCTTTCAATGGGTTTCTAGTTCGATTAAAACCACCTCTCAGAGTGTTGTCCAAGTCATGGCAGATGCACCGATAAACTTACCACCGCCGCCGCCTCAGATTGCGATTGTGCCTTAGCTTGAATATTTTTTGGGTGCGTTAATATAAGGTAATGCACCCATTTTCTTGTGATTGTAGGGAAGTTAAAAAATAGCGCAATAACCCGGAGAAAATACCTCGATCGCATCTTTCTTGCGATCTAGATCAATGTCTGAGGATATTCGCGATCGCATCACAATGCGTTTTAGTTCACAAAAATTTACGAGGGCGATCGCTGTATTCGTTAAAAGAATAAAGCATACTAATAATCAATCAAGCGGGTTCAACACAATTGACTTTAGAGGTTTCTCTCATGTACTCCAATCTCTTTCAAACCGAACATCAAGATGTAAATCGTCAGAATAAAAACCTTGTTTACCTCGTTAGTACTCCCCAGAGATCTCATGTTTTTCATACAATCGAACAAGTTCTTACAGAAATTGAACCTTTTGTTTTAGAAGAATCTCTCTATATTGGCGAACCAGATCTCTTATATGAAATCCCTTATCTTCTGGATTGCCAAGGCTATGCAAAAGGAAAGGCTTGGGAAGTTAGTTCAGCACCATGCCTCTAAATTGTTAGAAAAATAAATGAGTTAGATCGACAAAAGCATTCGAAAATCACGATCGCATTATCAAAACACGAAAATAAAAGAAAGTTAAAATAATTCATACAGCCGTCGATCGCAAAATAGATCGGCGTGTTGTTGTTTGAGAGATAAGACGAGATTTATACCAATCGAATTTTTTGAAATTCTGCTTTAATCTGCTTTGACCTATATTGAATTTCATCGCGAATATTCAGCATAATGCAAGTATCGATTTAGTTAACTTGTATTCAGACAATTTTTGAAATTTAATCATTATTCATTGACTAAACTTTGTTGCATTCTTCCCAACCAGTCAATTAAACTTTCTAACTGTTTCTCGGGTTTCATTACTCCTAACCCTCGTACCGTGACTTTTTTCGGAGAATATACAAAGCGAGAAATTAAATGTTTGGGAACATTTTCTCGCAATAATCGCCATGCAGGTTCTTCCATTGGTGTTTCTAGGACGACGTGCTGTTTTCCGTCGGGTTTAATGCGGGAAAAACCCAGAGATTTAGCAATTTGTTTGAGGCGAATGACTTGAATTAGTTGTAATGCAGGACCGGGGATTTTTCCATAGCGATCGCACCAATCATCTTCAATATATTTTAACTCTTTTGCAGAACTCGCCGTCGCGACTGCGCGATAAGCAGACATCTTTTGTTCTATGTCGGGAATATAATCATTGGGAATAAATGCCGTTAATCTTAAATCGACGCTTGTATCGTCAACTTTAGGAATTTCTTGCCCTTGAACTTCTTGAATCGCTTCCTGTAACATAGACATATAAAGATCGAAGCCGATCGCAGTCATTTGTCCCGATTGTTCCACGCCCAAAAGATTTCCGACTCCGCGTATTTCCATATCTCGCGTCGCTAATTGATAGCCGGATCCTAACTGGGTAAATTCTTGAATAGCTCGCAATCTTTTCCGTGCCGTATCTGAGAGTTCGCGCTTATGGGGATATAATAACCATGCGTGAGCTTGGATGCCCGATCGCCCGACTCGTCCTCGCAATTGATAGAGTTGCGATAAGCCAAATTTCTGCGAATCTTCGACAACAATTGTATTGACACGAGGGATATCTAAACCCGATTCAATAATTGTCGTACAAACCAAAATATCTGCCTCACCATTATTAAAAGAAAGCATGGTTGCTTCTAATTCATTGGCCTCCATTTGTCCGTGAGCGATCGCAATTCTGGCACTGGGAATCATCAATCGTAACTGTCCGCCGACTTCTTCAATTCCTTCGACTCGGGGAACAACATAAAAGATTTGTCCGCCGCGATCTAATTCATTGCGAATTGCCGTGCGAATGACTTCAGGATTATAAGGAGAAAGATGAGTTTGAATAGGACGACGGGAAGGGGGTGGCGTGGTAATTAAACTCATCTCGCGAACGCCAGAAAGAGACATATAAAGAGTGCGAGGAATTGGTGTTGCGCTTAATGTTAAAACATCAACTTGTGTTTTAAAAGATTTGATTTTTTCCTTTTGATTGACTCCAAATCGTTGTTCTTCATCGACGACCAAAAGACCGAGATTTTTAAAGTCTATTCCTTTCCCTAAAAGTTGTTGTGTCCCGACCACAATATCCAGTTCTCCAGTTTTTAAACGCTGTAAAATCTCTTTGCGTTCCGATGCTGTCCGAAACCGATTTAATAAACCAATATTAATGGGATAAGGTGCAAAACGTTCTTTTAAAGTATGATAGTGTTGCTGAGTTAAAATCGTTGTCGGTGCTAAAAAAGCGACCTGTTTGTGTGCGGTTGTGACAACTTTAAAAATTGAACGAATTGCAACTTCTGTTTTCCCAAAACCCACATCTCCACAAATCAACCGATCCATCGGGCGATCGCTTTCTAAATCTCGCTTAACATCCTGTACGGCTTTGAGTTGATCTGGGGTCGGTTGATAGGGAAAAGAATCCTCAAACTCTTCTTGCCACGGGGCATCGGCAGGATAGGCAAAACCTTCCTGTTTTGAGCGTTGGGCATAGAGTTTTAAGAGATCGACTGCAACTTTCTTAATTGCTTTTTTGACCTTGTTTTTCGTTTTCGTCCACATTTTCCCGGTCATCTTATTGAGTTCCGGTTTTCCTTTTCCAGTTTGGCGAAAACGAGATAAATTGTCTAAAGTATCGGCGGGAATTCGCAAAATACCATCGGCATATTTAATGGTAATATATTCTCGTAACTCTAAGGTTTCTAAGCCAACAAATTGACCGACTCCGTGATGTTTGTGAACGACATAATCTCCCGGGGTGAGTTTGTTGACATCGACTTTTTTAGAAGCGGCGCGGCGACGTTTGCGAATGTAAGTTGGGCTGGCGAGGGTATGCTGGCCAAAAAACTCGCGATCGCCCACGACAACGATACGAAATGTGGGTAAAATAAAGCCTTCTAATTCTGCTAAACCGGAGTATTTTACCGCAACGGCAGTATTTTGAATATGCAAGCGATCGATCGCGGGATAATCTTTAGGGTTGGGAACAAATTGCGCCGCACAATCGTGTTCTTGGAGAAGGGCAACAGAGCGAGAAGGTTGAGCGGAAATCAGCCAAGTTGTATAATGATTTAAGGTCATGCCGTGATAAATTTCTCGCTTCCCCCGCAGAATTTCTGCTAACTTCGCAAATTGATGCGGCATTGTCGGAATGGGGCGACTGGCTAAGTTAACCGTAGGAATTGAAGATTGTGTCTTTTCCTCTGCTAATTCTGATAATAATAAGCGAGAGAATTGAGTTGCGATCGCATCTAAACAATCGTCAAAAGCCGCATGAACTTTTGGGAATTCTTGGCGATCGATAATTGCCCCTTTCCACTGTTCTTCCGCATGTTTGACCCAGAGATCGCTATGGGCGCGACATTGTTCGCTTTCATCGATCGCAATCAGGGTATTTTCCGGTAAATAATCCAATAAAGAAGCGGGTTTATCAAATGCCAGCCCCAAAAAGCGGCGCATTCCTTCGGGATAGTTTCCTTGGGAAAATAATTCTTGTTCTTCTGGGGTAAAAAACTCAGTAAAGCGATCGCTTAATTTCCCAGTTTCTTTATCTTTTAAAGCATCAGCAATAATCGGAGAAAAACTCGTCGGCGTGAGAGATAGAGTCTCAATTTTATCAAGCGATCGCTGAGTTGACGGGTCAAATTCCCGTATCTTTTCCAACTCATCCCCAAACCATTCCAAACGCACGGGAAGTTCCGCAGAAACGGGAAAAATATCAACGAGATCCCCTCTTCTACTCCATTGTCCTTCCATCTCCACCAGCGAAACTCGTTTGTAACCCAACTTAGCCAACTGGCGATCGCACGCTTTTGCCTTCATCGCCATCCCCACTTCCAAAGCCAAACAATAAGGCGCAAACGCTTCGGGAGGCGGTAAATGAGGCTGCAAAGCCCGCTCCGTCGTCACAATAACGAATTGAGGTTTGTTATTTGTTATTGGTTGCTTGTTATTTGATTCCGTTCCCTCTTCACTGGTGACTGGTTTCGATGCGCGTTCCCTTGGCGAATTCGATTCGCCGGGGTCGCATCGCTGGTGACTGGTGACTGATTCACTGGTGACTGGTGACTGGTGACTGGTGACTGATAACTGTCCCCAAATCATCTCGGATTCGGGGTCAAATGGCTCGTAGGGGGACGCTTCCGAGGTGGGATAGAAAAAAAAGTCTTGCCAGCCCATCGCCTCTAATTGAGCCGCCCATCGCCCGGCTTCTTCCAAGGTGGCACAGACGACAAAAAGATTCTTGCCCTCGGCGCGGGCGAGGGTTGACGCGACTAAGCCTTTCGGTAAGCGCGAGATGCCATTCAGGTGCAAACTATTCTGCTGTTGGAGTTTGGCACAGAGTTCGCGGGTGAGGGGCGATCGCGTTAGGGTGCGAATGATGGAAGATAAGGCCATCTGAAATATTGAGGGCGATGGGTCTACAACAAGCTAGGATAGCGCGTTTGACTCTCTTTCGGGTTGCGATCGCAAATGTAACGAAATATTACGGTTTTATGAAATTCCAGAAAAAGGGGTGACACCCCTCACCCCAAATGTTATATTAATTCTTGTAGATGCACCCTGATGATTGGGGGAGTCGCCTAGACGGGGACTCTCTTTTTTTTTGCTTGCTCGAGTAAAGGGGATTTGCTCGTATTTTTCGTTAAGCGATCGCACACCCTTTTGCTCTCAATTCAACTTTTCTGGCGCGATCGCAGTGTAACGAAATATTACGGTTTTATGAAATTCCATAAAAAGGGGTTACACCCCTCACCCCAAATGCTATATTAATTCTTGTAGATGCACCCTGATGATTGGGGGAGTCGCCTAGACGGGGACTCTCTTTTTTTTGTTTATTTTTCTGTCCATTCGCCAAGAAGTGCGATCGCATTTTGGGTTTCTCGTAGCAATTGAATTCCGCGCAATTTGCTGAAGACTCCCATCGTTGCAATGAGGGTTCCGGCGGTGAGTTGTCCGGAAAAGAGGAGGATTGCACCGAGTAGAATGGTAGCGGTAGAAAGTGCGATCGCACTCCAAGCGAGATTAAAACTGGCTTTATATTGGCGTAATGCTTCTTGGAGGATGGCTAATTTGAGGCGATCGCGATCGGGGTTGGGTTTTCTAAAAAACATGGTAATTTTTTGGGTTTATTTTGTTGCTTTGTTTTTAATTCTAAGCAGTCAGACTTTGATTTGACATGGGAATAACTGGCGCTATCTTTGTAGGGTGCGTTAGCGTAATGAAATAGAGCGTAACGCACCAATTTTGCTAATTTTGAGAAAAATAGCATTATTAAATCTTCTTTCTCGCTGTCGATCCACCAGGGATTGAAAATCCCTCATACAAAAAATCCATTGAAATGGATTGGAGAATTCTGCGATCGCATCGACTTTTATTAATCTAATTCTCTGATGGGTTAAGGAAATAAATCGTTAATTACATTGTCTTGCTCATTGTCGCTCCGCTAGGGATTGAAAATCCCTGTCTCATAGGAAAAATCCATTAAAATGGATTGGGGATTTTATTGCGATCGCGTTATTACCGAAATAAAACTTTAATCTTCATCAATGGATTGGGGATTTCACTGCGATCGCATTGACTTTTATCAACCTAGTCCTCTTCAGAGGACTTCTCGTATGAGACAGGGAATTTGATTCCCTGTCGGATCCATCGGATTACTGCCAGATCGTTGAAATTTTTTATCATTATAAATAGATTGAATTATTACAGAATCTGGGAATAACTGGGAATAACTGGGAATAACTGGAAAGGGGTTGCAGGTGAAATTTTACTTTTCTAGAATAGCGATAGAGTTGGAAAAATAAACCATGAGTTACGAACAAGACGAACAACAATTTTTAGAAGCACAAGCGACACGCTTTGGTTTTGTGAAAAAACGGCGCTTGATTTTTATTCAACGTCTTTTAGAAGCCAATGCCGATTTAAGCGATACGAATTTAGCAGATATTTTAGATGTCAATCCTGTAAGACCAGGTATCGTTACAGAGAATTTAGGAGTAATCTATAAAGTATTAGAGAAGATAGGTTGTGATTATGGCAACGTGCAGCGCAAGCGATGGAAAGTTGTTAAAACATGGTTGCGTTTTGAGGTTTATCCAAAGTGGAAAAAACAGCGTCAACCTGTTATCCTGTCTCTAGATGAACTATGGCGAAACTTGCGAGGAGAGGCAAAACGGGATATGAATTGGATTCGGTTTATCCCCTCGGAAGAATATCAAAGAGGAATTAAGGAATTGAGACGTAATGATGCTAAAATTCCTTTGAATGTGCCTTCGATTATCGGTTTAGATTTGCCTTATCCCGGACAGTCTTTATTATTGTTTAATCGGGGACGAGATACGCGCTATTGTTTGTGTCCTTCTCGGGCGTTTGCACCGCAGAATGAATTGCAAAATGGGTTGGTTTGGTTGCCGCAGGAGGGGGCAGATTTTGGGCAGATTACGTTTGATAGCGCTGGGAAAGAGGAGTTTTTAGCGATCGTTTTACAGAAACCTTTATCATTATCTTGGTTGGATATGAAGGGGGAAAATATTGCGCCGATTTGGGATGCGGTAAAGTTAAATGAAGTTTGGGAGCATTTACAGCAACAAGAAAATTGGTTGGCATTTTATCAAGAATTTGAAGTGAGTTAATTCAGTTATCAGTCACCAGTTAAAACCAAAGTACGCAAACTAAATATGTGAGGGAATTAAAAATGGACGAACAACGGATGCAAGAATATGTCAATCTCATTCACCAATTGCTGCAATGTGAATCTGGCGAAGAAGCGGCAATTTTGCAAGCAAATACTCATCTGGTGGATGAGGGATTATTGTTAACCATGCAGGCATTTGCAACAAAACTAAATGAAGATGGGCAAGAAAACGCTGAACAGAGATTGTTGAGTTTGATAGAAAAAACTTTATTTAATATAGGATTAACTTGTAAAAGTCTAGATAATAAAAATAGATTAATATCGCAAGATTATCTAGGATTTGTTTTTGACTTAATGGAAGCAGAAGATGAAGAAAACAGGCAAAAAACACAGATTCTTTTGAGAAAAAATTCAAATCTTCTCAATCCAAAGTTTATAGAAGTTTTAAAAAATATAGTAACTGGAGTAATAGAAGAAAATCCAGAAATCAAAGATTTTATGATTGCTTTTGTTGGCAATCTCAGTATTCAGATTAGCGAGATTTCTGTGGGTAATATTTCCAACTATCAAGAAATAGCAATTTCTGGTTATAAATTTATTCTGCATTATCATAATTTAAAAAGTGAAACTGAAGGAACAATAAAAGTTTGTCTCGGTAATTCGTATTCAGATCGTATAAAAGGAGACAAGGCTAAGAACTTAGAAAAAGCGATCATTTTTTATAAACAGGTTTTAACTATCTACACTCAAGAGAATTTTCCTGTAGATTGGGCAATGACTCAAAATAATCTCGCAAATGCCTATAGTAATCGTATAGAAGGAAACAAAACAGAGAACTTAGAGAAGGCAATTTCTACTTATAAAAAGGCTTTAACTATCCACACTCAAGAAGATTTTCCTATAGATTGGGCAAGGATTCAAAATAATCTTGGTAATACATATAGAAGTCGGATAAAAAAAGATAGAGCTAAGAATTTAGAGAAAGCAATCTCTGCTTATCAGCAGGCTTTAACTATCCACACTCAAGAGGACTTTCCCATAGATTGGGCAAATGTACAAAATGGTCTTGGTAATACCTATTTTTGTCGAATTCAGGGTAATCATTCAGAAAACTTAGAGCAAGCCATCTTTGCTTATCAAAGAGCTTTAACTATCTTTACGCGAGAGAATTTTCCTTTAAAATATGCAATGACTCAAAATAATCTCGCAAATGCTTATACTAATCGAATAAAAGGATACAAGGCAGAGAACTTGGAGAAAGCGATCTCTACTTATAAAAAGGCTTTATCTATTTACACAAAAAAAGATTTTTCTGTAGAATGGGCAAATGCTCAACATAATCTTGCAAATGCTTATTCAGAGAGAATAAGAGGAAACAAAGAAGATAATTTAGAAAAAGCAATTGCTTTATACAAAAACGCTTTAGCGATCCGCACTAAACAAAAAAATCCTGTGGATTGGGCAAGCACACAACTCAATCTTGGTAATACTTATTCAGATCGAACTAAAGAAAATAAAATTGAAAATCAAAAAAGAGCTATAACTTCTTACCAATTTGCTTTAACTATTTTTACCTTGGAAAATTTCCCATTAGGGTATCTAGGGACAGAGCGAAATTTAGGCAATTTATACTTTAGCCAAGAAAACTGGAAACTCGCGATTAAATCATACTCTAACGCCATCCAAGCCGTCGAACAAATTCGCCTCTGGGCAACTACAGACCAACGCCGAAAAGAGATTGTTAAAGAAGCCATTAACATTTATAAAAACCTCGTGCAATCTTACATTAACATCGGAGAAATTGCCAAAGCGATAGAAACTGCAGAGCGATCGCGCTGCAAACAATTAATCGACTTAATGGCAAGCAAAGAACTGTACGGCGATGCCAATATTTCCCCCGAAGTCCAAGACTATTTGCAACAGTACGATCGCATAGAACTGCAAATTTACACCTATCATTCTGCCCTACAGTCTACCAGTCACAAAGAACCCGCCCTCACCCGCCAACTGCGATCCGAAACCCTGCAAGAAAACGCCCGCGAAATCCAACAATTACAACAAGAAAAACAACACCTTTGGGAAGAAATTCGCCGCCGCGATCCCATTATCGCCGGACAAATTCAAATCGATCCCTTGAACTTCTCCCAAATGCAGGCACTCATTGAAGACAAAACAACCGCTATTCTCATTTTCTACACTACCGACAACGATACTCATATTTTCATCCTCCACCCAACCGGAAAACCGGAACATTTCACCTGCGAAGGACAAGGACTGGAAACATTCCAAAATTGGTTATTCCAAAATTGGTTCATTCCCTACAAAACCCAATTCAGTCAATGGAAAGCCAATATGAGAACAGTCTTATCAGAAATCTCCCAACGCTTGCAACTCAACGAACTCATTGACCAACATTTACAAGGCATAGAAGAACTCATTATCATCCCCCATTTAGCCCTGCATCAAATCCCCTTTGCAGCCTTAGAAATTAACCCGAAAAGCCAAATTACGCCCCCAAATCTGAGGGAAGAATCCGGAAAGACCCCCGAAATCGGAGGATTGAGGGAGCAAACACCAGCCGATCGCACGCGCGGAATTGCCGAACTCAGCGCCAAACCCGCCCCTCAACCCCCTCAAAACACTTATTACTTAAGCGATCGCTTTCGCCTGCGAACCGTCCCCAGTTGCCAAATTCTCAACTACTGTCACCAACGGGAACAACTGTCCCAAACCCCTCACCTCGGTATCGTCGAAGATGCTAACGAAAATCTCCCCTTTACCCGCTACGAATGCGATACCCTCGCCCAACGCTACCAAGTCCCCGATCGCCATCACCTGCGCGGAAAACAAGCCACCCTCGACAACTATAAAACCCTCCTACAGCAAATCCACCGCCTCCACACCAGCCACCACGCCGCCTCCAATCTCAACGATCCCCTTGCTTCCACCCTGCAACTCAGCGATCGCAATCTCACCCTCAGCCAACTCCTCACCTGGCGCGTTCCCCAACTCGCCGAAGTCTTCGCATCTGCCTGCGAAACTCACTTCACCGCCACCGAACTCACCGACGATCTCCTCACTATCTCCACCGGATTTCTCTGTGCTGGAGTCCGTAACGTTATCAGCACCCAATGGTCAGTAGAAGACCTTGCCAGCGCCCTCTTAGCAATTTTTTACTACAAAAATCGCGACGCAGGCCGCAGCCGTTCTCGCGCCTTACAGCAAGCACGACAGCAATTGCGAACTCTCACCGGAGAAGAACTTAAAACCCACTATTACGAGCGATTAAAAGTACATTTAGAAAAATTATACCAACACGCCCAAACCCGATCCTTGCACAGCCAAAGCGATCGCACCGAAGCCGAAAAATGGTCAAAAGAACGAGATAAAATCGCCAATCAACAACAACGCTTACCCCGCCTGTGCCAAGAAGCCTCACCCTTTGCCAGTCCCTACTATTGGGCGGGTTTTATCTCCCAAGGCAGAGCGTAAAAGCAAACGGAAATCGCGCGATCGCCTTTTCTTGTAAACTATTAACCTAAGTTGCTATGCGATCGGGAATTCCCCAATCCATTTATGAAGATTTAAAAATCAAATCGGTAATTACGATAACTCTCTCAGTTCCGATCCGCCGGGGATTCAAAATCCCCGTCTCATATAAGAAGTCCTCTCAAGAGGACTGAATTCCTCAATTTCAGGACAAATTGCACGGTCGCAATCCATTTCAATGGATTTTTCGTATGAGACAGGGATTTTCAATCCCTGGCGGATCTGGCGGATCGACAATGAGAAGGACAATCTAATTACCGATTTATTTTCTTACCGCATCATTTCAAGGAAAAATGCCCCAACCTTCTCATCTCTGCGCGATCGCCCTCGGTAGCAATATCGGCAACTCCAGACAAATTTTAAACACCGCGATCGCCCTCCTTTCCCAAACCCCCAAAATTACCCTAGAGAAGCATTCCCAATGGTATCGCACCGAAGCGATCGGACCGCCACAACCCCAATATCTCAACGGTTGCGCCCTACTCAAAGTCGAATTAACCCCCGCAGAACTATTAAAAATCCTCTTAGAAATCGAACGACGATGCGGACGAATGCGACGAGAAAAATGGGGACCGCGATCGCTGGACCTCGATATTCTTTTCTTTAGCGATCGTATCCTGCAAACCTCCCCCTTAACCATCCCTCACCCTCACTTACGAGAACGCGCTTTCGTCCTCATTCCCCTCGCAGAAATTGCCCCCCATTGGGTCGATCCCGTGACGGGAAAGACCGTCAAAGACCTTCAACAAAGGGTAAACTGTTCGGATGTCACTTTATTACCCATCCCCATGCCCCCCGGTCAAGAACCCCCTCAACTCCTCCAACAACGCCTTGCCTATCAGGGACGAAAATTCAACTTTGAAGTCAACCGCCTGCGCCTCCCCAATAAAGCAGAAGGAGACTGGGAGTGCATTCGCCATCCCGGAGGCTCCCTCGCCGTCCCCGTGACTCCAGACGGCAAACTCGTTTTAGTACGACAATATCGCTTTGCCGTCTGCGGACGACTATTAGAATTTCCCGCCGGCACCGTCGAACCCCACGAAGACCCAGCCGAAACCATTAAACGAGAAATTGAAGAAGAAACCGGATATCGTGCCAAAACATGGGATTCTCTCGGTCAATTTCCCCTCGCCCCGGGCTATTCCGACGAGTATATTTACGCCTTTCTCGCCCGAGATTTGGAAAAGTTGGACAATCCCCCCAACCAAGACGAAGATGAAGATATCGAAGTGGTCTTAATGACCCCTCAAGAGTTAGAAAAAACCATTTTGAACGCCAGTGCATCCATTGATGCGAAAACCATCGCCAGTTTTGTTCTCGCCCGTCCTTGGCTCAAATAATGTAGGGTGCGTAACGCGATCGCGCAACGCACCTATTGGTAAAATCAAGAAAAGTTGGTGCGTTACGCTCCATTTGATGCCGCTAACGCACCCTACATCTCTAAACTCATGAACCAATATTATGAAAGATTAGAACTCCAGCCCGGTGCATCCCCAGAAGAGATCAAACAGGCTTATCGGAAACTGGTGAAAGAATGGCATCCCGATCGCTTTCCCGACGAACCGCAACGCCAACAACAAGCAGAAGAAAAAATCAAAGAAATTAATGAGGCTTACGAATATTTAAAGGTTCATCCCGTCAAAGTCTCTAAAACCAAACAACGCGATCGCGATAACAAAACTGTCGAAGCTGAATATCATTACCACCGAGGAGTCAAAAAAGCCAAGCAAGAATCTTATAAAGAAGCCTTAGAACATTTTTCCCAAGCGATTTTTTATCGACCTGATTATGTTGATGCCTACAAATATCGCGGTTTTGTTTACTCGATCCTCGGAAAAGATCGCAAAGCGAACGCCGATCTACGTCGCGTTGGCGAATTAAGACGCAAATGGGGACAACCTTCAACCTATTCCCCCCCCGATCGCCATACTTCTACCCAAAATGCCAACACCCCTTGGAGTTGTGCGGGAACCTTAAGAAGCCATACGAATATTGTTAGTGCGATCGCCATCGATCCCCAAGGGAAAATTTTTGCCAGTAGTAGTTACGATGGCACCGTCAGACTTTGGCAACTGAGTACAGGGCAACAATTGCGGGTTTTCCAACATGGAGAACCCGTTTATTGCGTCGCTATTTCTCCCGACAGTCGCACCATTGCAACAGGAGGCAAAGATCGAACAATTAAACTGTGGAACGCCCAAACCGGACAGCATATTCGCACCCTCGGCGGCTGGTTTGGCGGTCATGCCGATACGGTTTTAACCGTCGCCTTTCATCCCGATCGCAAGCGTTTAGCCAGTGGTAGCGCCGATCGCACGGTGCGTTTGTGGAAGCTCAATTCCGGCAAAGAATTGCGACAAATCTCCGGTTATTCTAACGCCATCACTTCCCTCGCCATCAGTCCAGATGGGACAATTTTAGTGACGGGGAGTTTGGAAAAAGCAATTAAAATTCGCCAATTCGGAAGCGGTCAATTAGTGCGATCGCTGCGAGAATCTTATAAAATCTTAACAGTAGCTTTTAGTCCCGACGGCGAAACCTTTGCCAGTGGCGGCAGCGACGGCATGGCGCGGCTTTGGGATTTAAAAAGCGGACGAGTTTTACAAACTTTTGCCGAACATAGCGATTTTGTCAGTGCCGTTTCCTTTAGCAAAGATGGGAAAATCTTATTAAGTGGCGATGGGGATGGGAATATTAAATTGTGGCAAGTGGAAACGGGGGAAGAAATTTGCACTTTAAGCGAACATGGCGATCGCATCATGTCCGTGGCTTTAAGTCCGGGGGGAAATAGTTTGGTTAGTTGCAGTGCCGATCGCACTATTAAAATTTGGTGGCGATCGGATACGGGATAATTACATCAAATTGCTAATTAAAATCATCCCTTAAAATTAAGTTGGGAAAGCGGAAAATAAACAACCGATAACAATGGAGCGAACCACCGCAACCACAGCAGATATCTTACTGGTTGACGATACCCCGGACAACCTGCGCTTGTTAAGTACAGCGTTATCGCAACGCGGCTACAAAGTTCGAGGAGCAATTGACGGCAACATGGCACTGATGGGAGCAAATGCGGCTCCTCCCGACCTCATTTTATTGGATATTTGTATGCCGGGGATGAGTGGCTATGAAGTTTGCGAACGGCTCAAATCCGAGGCAAAAACCTCCCAAATCCCAGTTATTTTTGTTAGTGCGTTAGATGAAACGATCGATAAAGTTAGAGCTTTTGGTCTTGGAGGTGTTGACTATATTACGAAACCTTTTCAATTTGAAGAGGTGATTGCTCGTATTGAAAATCAACTCACCATCCGACGGCTACAAATTTCGTTACAGACTTTAAACAACCAATTAGAAAAACGAGTGCGCGAGAGAACTTTTGAATTAGAGCGCGAAGTTCTACAACGCAAAAAAGCACAGGAACAATTACTGCATTTGGCCTTACACGATCCTTTAACTCAACTGCCCAATCGCTCTCTATTTATAGAACGTTTAGAAGATGCAATTCTCAAAAGTCAGACCAATGCAAATTATAGTTTTGTTGTCATGTTTCTCGACTGCGATCGCTTTAAACGAGTGAATGATTCCCTCGGTCACAATATTGGCGATCGCTTATTAGTTGCTGTCGCCGATCGCTTGCAAACCTGTTTGCGTCCGAGAGATACTCTCGCTCGTTTGGGGGGAGATGAATTTGCCATTTTACTCGATGCGATCGAGCACAAAAAAGAGATTATACAAATTGCCGAACGTCTTAACTATCGACTGGCGGATCCTTTCCATCTCTACGAATACGAAGTCTTTATTAATGTCAGTATTGGCATTGTCTTAAGTCAAGAAAGTTTATATCAACAATTTTATGGACTTGAAACCGAGGAAATTTGCTATGAAAAACCAGAACATCTCCTGCGGGATGCAGATACGGCAATGTATCGAGCCAAAGCATTAGGAAAAGCGCGTTACGAAATCTTTAATCCTAAAATGTACCATCAGGCCTTGAATTTGTTGCATTTAGAAAACGATCTCAGGCGAGCTTTCGAGCGCCAAGAATTTGTAATTTATTACCAACCTATTGTTTCTTTAAAACAAGGTCAAATCATTGGCTTTGAAGCCCTCGTGCGCTGGAATCATCCTCAACGAGGCCTTGTTCCTCCCGATGATTTTATCCCGATCGCAGAAGAAATGGGGCTTATTATTCCTCTTGGCGATTGGATTCTCAAAGAATCCTGCCAGCAATTAAAAAAATGGCACGATCGCAACTTCGGAGGCGAGTTGCCGATCGTGAGCGTTAATTTATCAGTCTGTCAGTTTTCGCAAATCGACCCGATTGAAAAAATAGAAAATATCTTGCAAGAAGTTCAATTAGAAAACCATTATTTGAAACTGGAAATCACAGAAAGTGTTCTGATCGATCGTCCCGAATCCATCGTATATCTCTTAGAACAAATCAAATCTCGAAACATTCAAATTAGTCTCGATGATTTTGGCACCGGCTATTCCTCTTTAAGTTATTTGCATCGTTTTCCCATCGATACCGTAAAAATCGATCGCTCTTTTATTAATCGCCTAGATGAAAATGGCAAGAATTTAGGCATCGTACAAGCCATTATTTCCCTCGCCCATAATTTGAAAATGGAAACCATTGCCGAAGGAATTGAAACGGCGACTCAACTCACTTACTTGCGGAATTTGGGTTGCGGATACGGTCAAGGCTATTTTTTTGCTAAACCCTTGAATAGCCAGCAAGCAGAAGAACTCCTCGTCCGTAACCCTCGATGGTAATCGTATAGTTTTATGGCTCGAGAGGCGATTGATTCGATTTTGATATACCATTTGAGATGAGACTAAATCGAGGCAGTAAAACTTCGCTTCTCTTGGAGGTGCAGCGATGACGGGCATAGCAGCAACAACAAATCCAAAACAAAACTTAAACTTGGATGTTAGCCAAATTGCCGCAGAAGATGTGGCACAACTGGCGGAACGACTGGATCGAGACGACTATGCCAATCCTTTTGAAGCTTTGGAAGATTGGCATTTACTCCGAGCGATCGCATTTCACAATGCCGATCTCGTTGAATCCTATCTCTATCTACTCGATATCGAAGCCTATGACGAAGCCTGAACAATGCTTCTAGATAAACGAGTTCTTATTGGTATTACGGGAGGAATTGCTGCCTATAAGATTTGTGAAGTTATTTCCACTCTTTTTAAGGCAGGGGCAAAAGTTCGCGTGATTTTAAGCGATCGCGCAACTCAGTTTGTTACGCCTCTCACCGTTTCTACTCTCAGTCGCCATCCTGCTTATACGGATGGCGATTTTTGGCATGGTGATTTTCGGCAATCTACCCATTCTCGCCCTTTACACATTGAATTGGGGGAATGGGCAGAATTATTGGTCTTAGCGCCTCTGACGGCCAATACCTTGGGGAAATTAGCCTGCGGTTTGGCGGATAATCTTCTCACCAATACTGTTTTGGCTTCTTCTTGTCCTATCCTCCTCGCCCCAGCGATGAATACGGAAATGTGGGAACAACTTGCCGTACAAGAGAATTGGCAAAAACTGCAGCAATCTCCCCGCTATCACAGTCTCGATCCGGGAAGGGGCTTGCTGGCTTGCGATCGCGTTGGGACGGGCAGAATGGCAGAACCCGCAGAAATTCTTCCCGCGATTCAATCTCTCCTCTATCGCAGCCAGCCGGATCTCGTGGGAAAACGGATTTTAATCAATGGAGGTGGAACGCGAGAACATCTCGATCCGGTTCGTTTTTTGGGTAATCCTTCCACGGGTAAAATGGGCATCGCCTTAGCCCAAGCGGCTGTCTATCGCGGCGCTGCGGTGACTTTCATTCATGCCCCGATCGCAGAACATTTACTGGCATCTTTCCCCAAAACCATTCGCAAAATTGCCGTCACCACTGCCGCGCAACTTCATGAGGAAATGCTAGACTATTTTCCTGAGGCAGACTGGGCAATTTTATCGGCAGCCGTTGCCGATAGGAAACCAGCCCATTATTGCAATCGCAAGCTCCCCAAAAACGAGATTCCTGCGTCTCTTCCCCTGTCTTCAGTTGCCGATATTGCTGCAGAGTTAGGCAAACACAAACAACCCAACCAAAAAACGATCGGGTTTGCAGCACAAACAGGGGATATTGTCAAGCCAGCTTTAGAAAAATTGCAGCGTAAAAATTTAGATGCGATCGCAGCGAACCCAATCGATATCCTTGATGCCGGATTTAACAGCGAGACCAACCAAGGGATATTTATTGACAAAACCGGAAGACAAGAAGCGATCGCCAAGTGCAGTAAATTAGAATTAGCTCATCGCCTGCTGGATTTTATTGCACAAATTCCGCCATAAAGTAACTCAATTTACTGGCGAATCGACAAAGTATAGCTATATTGATTATTCGCCCCCGAGCTATCGCCCACGTGAATTTTATAAGCGCCTGCCGGCCAGAGTCCGTTAATATCGGCTTGACCGTCAATTGCACGAGTGCAAAAGCGCCCATCGGGACCGTCAATTAAAAGAGTGGGTTCGCCGCCTTCCACTTCGATTTTAATTTCCATTGCGTCGATATCGGTATCGAGAGTAATGACATGATTGGGATTATTGGCAACAAAACCGCAATCGTTTGTTGCAATACTCCCCCCCGATCGCCCACTTAAAATTTTGTTATAGTTCGGTTCGGGTCTAATCGCAATGGTTTCAGCAAGAGCAATTCCCGCATTGAGAAAACCAATCGCGATCGCCATTGAAAACAGTGATTTGATTCGGAACATCATTTTTTCTCCAGATTTGAGTTCGCCTTCGTCTTTATTATTACGTCTGGCAGTTCAGTCATCAGGCAGAATGTTACTGTTTACCAACTGTCCGGATTCACGAAAAAGCCAGCCCAACTTTAAATTTTTTATTTGATAATAGAGTTAAGTATAGTCGCTAATTTTTTCTTTGGCGATCGCTAAATTTGCCAACCCGATATTCCTATGACTTCTCCCAGCAATCGAGATTTAGAACAAAAACTTCAAGAGCTAGAAACAGAGCTACATCAAGCCACTAGCACGACGCAAACTCCTCAAACCTCAGAACCCAAAATTCAGCCAAATGACTCAACCTCAAGCGCATTAGACTTCAATCGTGTTGTAACAACTCTTAAAATCATCTTCGATGCTTTGCCTCCCGTCGGCAAAATATTGGTTGTGCTTTTGGGTGCGGGTCTGGTTCTCTCCGTTGTCAGTGGTCTTTTGCGTTTGCTGACCTCTTTAATCGTCCTCGCGATCGTCGGCATCCTCGGCTACTGTGCCTACCAATTGTTTTTTAAAGATTAAAGAAAAAGCCTCCAACCTAAACCGGAAGCATTGTTCATTGCTCATTGTTTATTGAAATGACCTCAACCTTTAAGCGTCCCATCCAAACCAATCCCCCCCTATCACCCCGGCAAACCCTGCCAACAATGTATGATTTACCCAGCGAAGATCCGGAGGACTCTGGTTTGCCCGATGAATTTCATATTTGGCAGCCGCAAATGCTGCTTTTAACCTTTAAACCTCCCAATTGGGATGCCAATCGCATTTTTTCAGCGACAGACCTGTATGTTTATTACGATTCTTCTCATCTACGCTGGTATAAGCGCCCGGATTGGTTTGGAGTCGTTAATGTTCCCAGACTCTACGAAGAACGAGACTTGCGCCTGAGTTACGTTTGTTGGCAAGAAGAAGCTAATCCCTTTGTTGCGGTTGAACTCCTTTCTCCCGGTACAGAAAATGAGGACTTGGGGCGTACAACGAGGCAACCGGGAGAACCGCCGACAAAATGGCAGGTATACGAACAAATTTTACGCATTCCCTATTATTTCATTTTTAGTCGTTATACCAGCGAGTTACAAGCATTTCACTTAGTTGGCGGTCATTACGAACCCGCATCCCTCACTGACGGACGCTTAGCGATTCCAGAATTAGAATTGAGTTTTGGCTTGTGGCAAGGCTTTTATCAAGGTCTCGATCGCCTTTGGCTGCGTTGGATGACTTGGGAGGGAGAACTAATTCTCTTGCCCGAAGAAATAGCCGCACTTGCAGAAGAACGAGCAACTTCCGCAGAAGAACGAGTAACTTCCGCAGAAGAACGAGCAACTTCCGCAGAACGACGTGCCGAACAATTGGCAGCGAAATTGCGGGAATTAGGAATCGATCCGACGGATTTGTAATGACGATCGTTCGAGGCTAAATGTTTATTGCTTCGCGATCGCCTTTTGAATCTCCCCTAATTTCCGGGCAACTGCTCCCGACACTAACAAAGATTCTGCCGTACCCAGTCCCGTAGCTAAATCGTCGCAAACTCCACAGCGCCAGAGATAAAACCCGCCATTCCACAGGGCGGTTTTCCCGAGATCGGAGGTTTTCCCTTGTAAAATCTCCTGCATTTGTGCAAAGAGTTGCGTTTTCGATTCTAACGGCACTTCTTTACCCCCGAGATTGTAATCTTTAGAATTGAGCTTTAAACGTTGAATTTCCGGATTTTCCGCTCGGTAAACAGAAATAATCGCTGTGCGATCGCGAGGCAGATCGCAACTTCCTTCCAAACCTTTAATTAAGGTATAGTCTTTAACCCGCCGCAAAGCTAATGCTCCTTGCATAAACTGTTCTGTGGGAGGATGAACGAATCCAGCCGCAAGATGAAAATCTCCTTCATAGGGCGGCCAGATCAGTTCTACCGTTGCCAAAGGAGGGCGCTTGCCAAGTTGATCGCGATAGGTAACTAATTCGTGAGCGAGAGGGAAATGTTGAGGAAGATAAATAAACCCAATCCCCGTTTTTTCCAAAAGAGTCTGTACGCGATCGCTCGGAAGTTGGGTAAAATCAACCCCTAACCCCTGCCAAATTTCCACAAGCGGAATGCCGTATTTGGTTGGCATGACAGTGCCTCCATGTTGGATGACGGGAACTTCGGCTGTTGCCAAAATGAGAGCAGTGAGAACCGTAACAGGAGCAAGACGCGATCGCCCATCGTAAGGCGTTCCCATAATCGTCACCCTCGGAGCATTCGGCCAAGATTTTAACCGCATTCCCAATTGGTCGTAAGTGTCAAGCATTCCCGCTAACTCTTCGCTGGTGGGGCGCTTGATGCGATGAGCAATTAAAAATGCACCAATTTGAGCGGGGGTTGCCTCCTGATGCAAAATCTCCCACATGGCGCAGGCTGCCTCTTCTCGGGTTAAATTTTTACCGGTATGGGGTCCACTACCAATTTTTTTCAGCAGTTCTCGAAAAGCATTACTCATAGAAATAGGGAACGAGGAATTTTTGCTTATTTTCTCTTTTTTTAGAAGAATGATTCTGAGAAAGCAAGAAAAAATTTAAGGATAACTCAAACCCGGTCAAGGAAACGGGTAAAATCGTAAAACTCAGAAAATAGGCAATGGGCAATAGGGAAATATATCTTTTCTTCTTTTACCGATTACCGATTACCGATTGATTACCCATTCCCCATCATTATGATTCCTAACCTTTTAATCCGTAGAACAACTCACTTTGTACTGTGGCGACCGGGAAAGATCGTACCCCCTCCCCAACTTTGGATCGGTCGGTTTAAAGAAGGAGCCAGCGATCGCTACGCTGATTTTCGCGAAATTCCCCTCACTCCTAACCTCGCGTTTCGAGAATTGTGGGAAGTTGCGGCCAAAGATTGCCATCTGATTGAAGGAGAGGTTTATTTTTATTGGTACAAAATTTACAATACTAATCCCTATCCTTTCACAGGAGAAAATGAGATTCTCTATTGTACCGATCCCTTCGCCACGACCATCGATCGCCGAGAAGAGAGGCTAGCTCCCCAACCCCCCGATGCAGGTGGAGTCGTCAGTCAAGATCCAGCCAGTGTCATTCTCTACAAAAATGGCAGCTTAATTCCCTGCGATCCCGACGGTCAAACTCCAGTCCAAATGATGCCACATCCCAGCGACAAACTCGCTCCTAACAATAGCCTTGTCATTTACGAACTGCCCACTCGCTGGACGAAAAAAGCCGAGGAAACAATGGAAATGGGAACGGGAACGTTTCGTGATGCAGTGGCCCTATTGGATATTGAGGCAACACCACCAGATTTTCCTAATATAGAGGCTTTAAAATCGGGAATTGCCCATTTACAAAAATTGGGCGTGAATGCCCTAGAATTGCTTCCTCCCGCCGATAGCGAAGATATTTGGGAATGGGGTTATGGCACCGCGAATTTTTTAGCGGCTGATTTCCATTTAGGATTTCCCGACGGTCAAAAGAATCCGACTCCTTTAACAGACTTAGCTCAATTAGTGGATCTGTGTCATCAAAATGGTTTGCGCTTCTTTATTGATATTGTCATGGCCTTCGCTCGAGGTAATCCCTATGGCAATATTAATTTTCTCGACTTCTTTATTAAATGGAATAGTGGCGACCCGGAACAAGACGATCGCGACGGTTTTGGCGGCGATCTGCTCAAATATAATTACTGGGTCGAAGGCTATCATCCCGTGACAGGCAATCACGGTCGCTTCGTCCCCAGTCGGGAGTACATGAAAATTTATATTGCCCACTGGTTGGAACAGTATCGCGTGGATGGCTTGCGGTTGGATAGCATCAATAATATTAATAATTATGACTTCTTGCAGGAATTTAAAGATTTTGCGCGGCAGTATTGGCGCGATCGCGGTGGAGAGAGCGATCGCTTTCTCGTGGTCGGAGAAGATTTGAGCGTTCCCATTCCCATCGTCCATCAAAAACGGTTGGATGGATTGTGGAATGAAAAATTCAAGCATATTCTGCGACGGGTCATTTTAGGAGAAAATGGCCGCGGCGATTCGAGTTTTGAATGGAGTATTCGCAAGCTCATTGACTGTCGCTATTTAGGTTTTAGTCATGGCACGCAAGTTATTAACTATATTACCTCTCACGATGTTGGTGGAAAGGGCAACGAACGACTTTTCGATTACCTCGTCAATTGTGGCATTTACGATACGGAAAAACGTATTGAACTTGCCTTTGTTTGTTTGCTAACAGCAGTGGGAATTCCCTTGATTTTAGCCGGGGAAGAATTTGCCGACAAACACGATCTTAATATTGAAGACGAACACGAAAACCACAAACAAATCGATCCGGTTAATTACGATCGCCTGCAAGAAGATTGGCGACAGCGAATTTTTACTTACGTTTCTCGTTTGGTCAAATTTCGTACAACTTCTAATGCTCTCGCTTCCGACGATGCCGATTTTATTCACGTCGATTATGCAGAAGGAAAAAAAGTGGTTGTGTGGCAGCGAGGGCGGGGTGACGATATGGTGTTAGTCTTGGCGAACTTTTCCGATTATGGAACCCCCGATCCCTTTGCTAAAGATAGCGAATATGTCGTTCCTAATTGGCCGTCCACCCCATCGGGGAAATATTGGCAAGAAATTACTCGCGATCGCGTGGTTTTGCCTCAATGGGTCGGGCGAGAACCGATTTTTCCTTGGGAAGCAAAGGTTTACACTTTAGTTGATGGATAAATTAAATTTATACCCAGTTAAATATCAATTTGCATGATGTTTAATTGGGTATGAATTTACAAATATTGAATGATATAACGTCAAGAACAAGAATGAATTGTCATCTACAAAACTCATTCATTGATTAAGCGATCGACATCCGGATTTTCTGGATTTTCACTTTTAAAAAAGGGTTGGATTTCAACACCAACTATTCCAGCAATAATCGAATTGGGGAATGCCTGCACTTTGCGATTAAATGCTTCAACAGATTGATTATAACGTCGGCGTTCGGTAGCGATGCGGTTTTCCGTTCCTGCGATTTCGTATTGTAGGGTTCTAAATGCTTCTGAGGATTGCAATTCAGCATTGCCTAACGCATATTCATTAAATTTTGCGATCGCGCGATCGATTTGCGCGATCGCGATCGTTTTTTCTTCCGGATTATTGGCGTTTAAATAAGCCGCGCGAGATTGATTTAATTGTTCGATAATCCCTTGCTCTTGTCGTGCGCTGGCTCTAGCGACACTAACTAAATTAGGAATAAGATCGGCTCTTCGTTGCAACTGATTTTCCACTTGCGCCCATTTTCCTTCTACTCCTCGGGCAGCACCCGAAAGAGAGTTATAGGTCAATATGCCCCATAGTAAAATTATACTTCCAAACCCGACAAGACCGGTAAAAATAATGGTACATTGTGTTTTTTGCTGTTGTTGTTGCAGTTTTTCTTGCTGGTGTTTCGCTTTGACTTCTGCGAGAGCTTGTTCGATTAAGACTGGAGGAAGTTGAACATCTTGCCCTAATTCTTTTAAACTTTCAAGAGAGTAATTTTGTTGAGTTTTGGCATATAAACGAGAAGCCACGGCAATCACTTCTTCCGCCATTTCTTCGGGAATTTCATTATTTTTCTGATTCATGGGATTGATTGTATTCTCGATTACAATACGGCGATCGTTATTAATTTTTCTTACGAGAGATGGACTCTCTCGTATTATTCGTTAGAATAGCGCACAATATCTCGTGCCTAAACCTCATGCTATATCTTAACCTCCTTTTTCAAGGAAAGGGGTTTAAAATCCATCCTTTACGCTGGTTGGGATTAAGTTTATTAACCTTAGCTTTAACCGTTTCGACTGTATTTCTCGTTCCTAGTTATGCTGTCAATGTGCAAGATATTCCCAATCCCCGCGTAGTTAATGGTGGATGGGTCAGCGACAGAGCCAATTTATTAAGCGATACGACAGCCAATCAGTTAAATGAATGGCTCGTCCAATTAGAGGCAAAAAATGGTACGGAAATGATGGTGGTGACGGTTCCAGAAACTCAACCCGCAGCCTCTCCAAAAGAGTTTACTACCGAGTTATTCAATACTTGGAAAATTGGCAAAGCAGAAGCAGATAATGGGGTATTATTTTTAATTTCAGTTGGCGATCGCCGGGTGGAAATAGAAACGGGATACGGAATGGAAGGCATATTACCCGATGGGAAAGTCGGTCAAATCATTGACGAACAAATTATTCCTCAATTTAAGCAAGGAAACTTTGAGGGTGGTATTGTTGCCGGGACGAGACAATTAGTTAATATTGCTTCTGAAGGGACATTACCTATTATATCAGAAAACATTCCTATTCCTGCCCCAATCAATCCTACTCCTACACCAATCAGTCCTACTCCTACACCAATCAATCCTACTCCTACACCAATCAGTCCTACTCCTACACCAATCACTTCTGCTCCCTCAAAAGATACAATATCTATTATCGATCGGCTCGTTCCTTTTCAATCTTGTTTCTTAACTTCTGTACTTGGAATAGGATTGGCAGGGTTTAATATCTGGCAGTTAAAGAGACTTTTAAAAAATAAAGTATTTATTCCTTCAACAGATTACAAGCGTTTTGGAAAAATAGATGAGAGCGATCGCATTCCTCATAACATTTTACGTTTGGGGATATTTTGTAGTTTATTTGCTGCATTTCTCTTGATTTTAGGAGCGATCGCCGCTTTAGCTCCCTCCACATTTGTCACGATCGCTTCGGGTTTGCTTTGGGTTACAGTGCTCATCTTTGTCTGCACGCAATGGTCTTGTAATGCTCTGAGTATCACGCTGGCTATAATAATTGCATTTATCGTCTGGTTTGGTTGGATTGTCGTTCAAGATTCTCTGATTATAACTGATTGGTCTGTTTTCCAAGCGAGTGCGATCGCTGCTGTTTTGGCAACTTTTCCTGTGGCACTATGGACTTGGCGAGGAATTATATTACCGGAAACAGATAGCGAAGAAGAGCGCAAAATTCGTCCTTTTTATTGTGCAACTTGTCTGGAGAAAATGACAAGAGTTTCGAACTCAGAACTCTTGCCACTACTGACCAAAATCGAACGGGCAACCCGCGAATTAATTGAGATTAAATATGAAGGATGGAGATGTCAAACTTGCCATCCCGAATTAAATCGCGAGAATATTAACCTGCGAGTTTATTTATCTCGAATTCCCAACGGAGTTGAAACCTGTCCGACTTGCAAAGATTATACTGTCAAACGCACTTCTAAAGTTTTAAGAGAAGCGACATATTCCCATAGCGGCGAACGTTTAGTTGAAAAAACTTGTCATAGTTGCGACTATCACAAGCAATGGACGGAAACTATTCCTCAAAAAACAGAATCGAGTAGTTCTTCTAGTAGTGATGGTGGTTATAGTGGTGGTGGTTCTAGCGGTGGTGGTGGCTCTAGTGGTGGTGGCGGTTCTAGCGGTGGTGGCGGTGCTGGAGGAAGCTGGTAGTATACTGATATCAAAAAAGGAGAAAAGCCTATGAAATTGCAAGAGAGAATGCCCGCAGGTTGGGCGGAAATTCTAGCAGAAGAGTTTGAGAAATCTTATTTTGAGGAGTTAGAAACGTTTGTTTTGCAGGAATATAAAACAAAAACGATTTATCCTCCTCTCGAACAAATTTTTGCGGCTTTTGAATATACTAATTTTGAAGATGTTAAAGTTTTGCTTTTAGGTCAGGATCCCTATCATGGAGAAGGTCAAGCACACGGATTATGTTTTTCTGTACGGGAAGGGATAAAAACTCCTCCTTCTTTGCGGAATGTTTTTAAAGAATTAAATACCGATCTCGGTTGCGATATTCCGAAAGAAGGCTGCTTGACAGATTGGGCAAAACAAGGAATTTTATTACTGAATGCCGTTTTGACCGTGCGGAAAAAAGAAGCGACATCTCATGCTAACCGAGGCTGGGAAACTTTTACTGATGCTGTCATTGGTAAATTAAGCGATCGCTCCGATCCTGTTGTTTTCTTATTATGGGGAGGATATGCTCGCAAAAAAGCAAAGTTAATTGACCAACAACGTCATATGATTATTGAGTCAGCACATCCTTCTCCTTTATCGGCAAAAAAATTCTTCGGGACTCACCCATTTTCTCGGGTGAATGAAGCCTTAGAACAATTTGGCTATTCTCCAATTGATTGGCAGCTTTTAGGGAAAGACCAATAACTAATAAACGAATACCCAATAACCAAAATGAATAATTTACTTTTTCACCTTGCAATTCCCATTAATGACGTTACTCTGGCCAAATCTTTCTATATTGAAGGATTAGGCTGTGAAGTTGGTCGAGAATCTGCTGGGGCTATTATTTTGAACTTCTATGGGCATCAAGTTGTCCTGCACTCAACAAAAGAGCCTCTGACTCAACAAAATGGGATTTATCCCCGACATTTCGGCTTGATTTTTCTAGAAGAAAAAGACTGGGAGAGTTTAGTTGCCAAAGCAAAAGACAATCACTTGAATTTTTATCAAGAACCGAGAACTCGTTTTGTAGGTCAATTAACCGAACATCGTACCGTCTTTTTAGAAGATCCATTTCACAATTTATTAGAATTCAAATTCTATCGTTATTATGAGGCGATTTTTGGTGGGCGTGAAGTGGCAGCAGTGGGCGATCGTTAAATTCAATCTATCCCAAAATAACGATCGGGAAGCGATCGCTCTTTATGGAATTGATGGCTATATCAATCCCTATCTCTGTAATATCTACTATATCGCTAAACCGAGATGTGATAATAATGAATCAGCAATTAGAGAATCTTTCTCCTAGTGAAAAACGCCATTGGTTATTACAACAATTAAAGCAGAATGAACAAGGTCATTTTCATAATATTAGAGCGATCGAAGGACAGAATTTACATGATATTGACTTAAGCAATATTGATTTTGAATCCTTAAAAATTGGTTCTTGCTTATCCTTTCGTAACTGTCAACTTCAACAAGCCAATTTTGCTGGTTGTACTCTCAAAGATGTTTCTTTTGAAAGGGCTAATCTCAAAGCAGCAAATTTTAGTCAATCTAATCTGATTCGATGTCAGTTTTCAGGGAATTTGCGTCATATAATTTTTACTAAAAGCAGCTTAATTGATGTTACAATAGAATATTGCGATCTGAGTCATTCTGATTGGAAAAAAACTCAAATTAATGGAAGTTTTGCAGGTTCTAATTTAGAGTGTGCTAATTTCACCGAAGCCATTTTTTTCGGCGTTAATTTTAGTCATGTAAATTTGACAAATTCTTGTTTTTGTAATGCAATATTCAAAAGTCCAGAAGTCGATCGCCAACATAAACTTTACCAATACTCTTTTACACAGTCGAGTCTCAACTATTCTGATTTTAGAAAAGTAACATTTCGAGTTCCAGTTAGTTTTGCCACAGCCAAACTCAACAATACTAACTTTTCTGAAGTTGATTTTACTCAAAACTATTTATCTTTTTATGCTACCGATTTAACAGATGCTTTGATGCCGTTAGGCTGGTTTGAGCAAATTTCTAAAGATAAAATCAATTTGGCAAATTTACCGGATGGTACACTTTATCAAAAAAATAATGCTCAGACAATATCTCCATTCAAGAAACTCCCTCTCTTTCTACAAAAATTGTTCAATTGGGTGTTATGGTTGGTTTTATTATCCGCTTGTCTGGTAATACTGGCCGGAATTTTAAGGTTAGTCTATCAAGGTAGAATGATAAGTTTTTGGGTTGCACCCATTGTTTTGCTAGTTTTCGCTATATTCGGCTATACAAAAGCTCAAGCTAAAGCCAAAACAGCAACGAATTCTTGGGATTATAGCTTTCTTTTGTTTGGATTTCCCCTCATTGTCTTTTTGCTGGAACTTCCCTTTATTTTGCTAGGGATAGTTTTAGAAAATATCCCTTTACTCGCAGTTATTTTTTATGGTCTCTTGTTAGGAATACCGATGATTATCATATTTGCCCAACGTGGATATCGATCGCTCTTGTTTTGCTGGACAGGAATCATTTCATGATTAAAGATGAAGAAATTTGGATGCAATGGGATTTTACCGAACCCGGTATTGCCAGAGCATTAATTGCTCTTAGTGTTCCTCAAAATAAGATTGTTTCCGCTTATCGATCGCCCTTTGTCCGTCAATTAATCAATTCTACCGTTGCCAAGGCCAGTCAGGAAGGGTACTGGGAAACTCGGCTTTAAGGATTGTAGCAAAAGGGACAGCCTTCTCGACAAATCGACTATCCTGTGGATTAGGCAAAAAATCTACAAAAAATTAAACAAATACGTTGTATGCACCTAAGCGAACTCACTCATCCCAATCAGTTGCACGGCCTGTCCCTCCGGCAACTGGAGAATGTTGCTACGCAAATTCGAGAGAAGCATCTGCAAACCATCGCCGCAACTGGAGGACACCTCGGCCCCGGACTGGGGGTGGTGGAATTAACCATCGCCCTCTACCAAACCCTCGACCTCGATCGCGATAAAGTTATTTGGGATGTCGGCCATCAGGCCTATCCCCACAAAATGCTCACGGGACGCTACAACCATTTTCACACCCTGCGGCAAAAGAACGGCATTGCCGGCTATCTCAAACGCTGCGAGAACAAATTTGACTGTTTTGGTGCCGGACACGCTTCTACCAGCATTTCGGCAGGGTTGGGGATGGCTTTGGCACGGGATCTCAAAGGGGAAGATTTTAAGGTCGTTGCGGTGATCGGCGATGGGGCCTTGACGGGAGGCATGGCCCTCGAAGCCATCAACCACGCGGGACATATGCCCAATACTAATATTATGGTCGTCCTCAACGACAACGAAATGTCAATTTCCCCTAATGTGGGGGCAATTTCCCGCTATCTCAATAAAGTGCGTCTCTCAGATCCCGTACAGTTTCTTAGTGACACCCTCGAAGAACAATTTAAACACCTTCCTTTTGTGGGAGAAAAACTTTCCCCGGATATGGAACGCCTTAAAGACGGCATGAAACGCTTAGCCGTCTCGAAAGTAGGGGCTGTTATTGAAGAATTGGGCTTTAAGTATTTTGGACCCATTGACGGTCACAACTTAGAAGAATTGATTGCGACCTTTAAACAAGGGCATCATATGCAGGGACCCGTCCTCGTTCACGTCGCTACGGTGAAAGGAAAAGGTTATGCGATCGCAGAACAAGATCAGGTGGGCTATCACGCGCAAAAACCCTTCGATCTGACCACCGGTAAGGCGCATCCGTCCAACAAGCCCACGCCTCCGGGTTACTCGAAAGTTTTTACTCATACCCTGACCAAATTAGCAGAACGCAACCCGAAAATTGTCGGTATTACTGCCGCAATGGCCACGGGAACGGGGTTAGACAAGTTCCAACAAAAACTCCCCAAACAATATATCGATGTCGGTATTGCCGAACAACACGCAGTGACATTGGCGGCGGGTTTGGCTTGTGAGGGAATGCGCCCGGTAGCGGCAATCTATTCCACATTCTTACAACGGGGTTACGATCAGATCGTTCACGATGTCTGCATTCAAAATCTCCCGGTATTCTTCTGTTTGGATCGGGCGGGAATTGTCGGGGCGGATGGTCCGACGCACCAAGGGATGTACGATATCTCTTATCTGCGCTGCTTGCCCAATATGACGATTATGGCACCGAAAGACGAGGCCGAATTACAGCGAATGGTGGTCACGGGGATCGAACATACAAGCGGTCCCATTGCCATGCGCTATCCTCGGGGTAGCGGGGTTGGCGTACCGTTGATGGAGGATGGCTGGGAGGCAATTCCGATTGGTAAAGGGGAGATTCTCCGCAGTGGAGATGACCTGTTACTGTTGGGTTACGGCACAATGGTACAGACATCGATGCAAGTAGCGGAAATTTTGAGCGAACACAGTATCTCTGCAACAGTGATAAACGCCCGTTTTGTCAAGCCTTTGGATACGGAGTTAATTTTACCTTTAGCGCAGCGCATCGGTAAGGTTGTGACATTGGAAGAAGGCTGTTTGATGGGGGGTTTCGGTTCTGCGGTGGCGGAATCTCTGTTAGATAATGATATTCTCGTGCCATTGAAGCGGTTCGGAGTGCCGGATATTTTGGTGGATCACGCTTCTCCCAATGAGTCTAAGGCAGATTTGGGGCTGACGGGTTCGCAGATTGCCGAGAAGGTTCTGCAAATGTTCTTTAGCAAACAGCCTTCTGTGGTGGGTTAGTTATGATAGAGGGTGGGCGATCGCTCACCCTTTTTTGAATGGCATATCATTTTTTGCGTTTTATCTTTTTAAAACTATTGCCAGCTTCTCAATTCCTGCCCAAATTTGTTCCTCTGTCAGTTCTCCATAACCGAAAATAAACTCGCCTTGATGGGGTAAATATAAATAATGAACTCGAGCAGACATTAAGCCTATACCTGCATTTTCTGCTCTCGAAATAACTTCCTCGTCACTCAAGGAAAAATGTAGCTTAGCCAGCAAATGAATTCCTGCCTTTTCTCCAAAAATTGTCACCCGATCGCCAAAATACTTCCCCAATGCTTGGACTAAAGTTTGGCGCAAGCGATCGTAATGCGATCGCATTTTTCTAATATGGCTTTCTAAATATCCTTCCTCGATAAAATCTGTTAAAACATACTGATCTAACGTCGATAATTGACGATCGCACAACCATTTTGCTCGCGCAAATACCTCTACTAGATGTTTGGGTAAAACTAAATAGCCGATTCTCAAAGAAGGAAATAATACTTTAGAAAATGTGCCGATATAAAGTACCGAATTTCCCAAACTCAAGCCTTGTAAAGCAGGGATGGGACGCTCTCCATAACGAAACTCGCTATCATAATCATCCTCAATAATCAATCCTGCTGTTTGTTGCGCCCACTGTAATAGCGCCAAGCGTCGAGATAGCGATAAAATAGCGCCTGTGGGGAATTGGTGAGAGGGAGTCACATACACTAATTTTGCCCGGAGATCGCGGAGTTTTTCCACAACTAACCCCGACATATCTACAGGAATGGGGACGATATCAGCATCATAACTGGCAAAGATACGTCGAGCGCTAAGATAGCCCGGATCCTCCATCGCGATCGCATCTCCTCGGGCAAAAGTTACCCGCAAAATCAAATCTAAAGCCTGTTGCGTCCCATTCGTGAGTAAAATCTGTTCTACATCGCATTTTACTGCCCGCGATCGCGCTAAATAACGAGCGATCGCCTCTCGTAAAGGTGCATATCCTTGAAAATCCTGCGTATAATCTAACCATTCCCTCCCCTCGCAACAATGACGAGAAAGTAGTTTTCGCCACAGTTTCACGGGGAAGCGATCGAGGTTGGGGGTACCATAGCGAAAACTAATTGCGACAGAGGGTTCCGGTTGTAACATTAACTCGGTTTTTGCCAATCTTTCCCCATATTCCGAGAGAGAAAGCGGCGATCGCGAAGAAGAGGAAGGAGAATGAATTGCTTTTGCTTGCAGAAATTCCTCGGGCAAGCGATCGCAGACATAGGTTCCCGATCCGGTAATGGTTTCCAAATAACCTTCACTGAGGAGGCGATCGTAACTCTGCGTGACTGTATTGCGAGAAATGCCGAGAGATTTTGCTAGCGATCGCGTGGAAGGGAGACGCTGTTTAGGTGCTAAAACCCCTTCTAAAATCGCGCTTTGTAGGGCTTCGTAGAGTTGTTGGTGCAGAGAAATCTGAGAGTGAAAATCAAGCGTGAGAGCAAGTTCCATCTTGTTAGTAAAATTGGCTCTAGAGAAAAGTTTAAAATTGGCTCTTGTCGAAGTCCAATTCTCTTCATAAGCTAAACAATAACACCTTGAGAAAACGAGACAATGCTTGGAAATTCAGCAATTCAGGTGCGAGAAGCAACCATTCGCGATGATTCTCTCATTGCCGAATTTTTTCGGGAAATGTGGCTGGATCTGGAAATTCCAGAAAATGCGATCGCGTCTGATTATCTTGCCCTCGTCCAACAGTATATCGAATCCGCTCGCCGAGATCTCGACTATCGAGCCTTTATTGCTGAAGAAGAGAGTAAAGCGATCGGCTGTGTTAGCTGTCAGCGTTTTGCAGGATTATACCCCAACATTCTCCTCGAACATTACCAATATGGCTACATCTGGGGAGTTTACGTCATTCCGTCCCATCGCAAGCGAGGTATTGCCACTCAGCTTACTCAATGTGCGGTTGAATATCTCCAATCTCTAAATTGCACCCATGCTGTTTTAAATGCGTCTCCAATGGGGCAATCGGTTTACGAAGGCATCGGTTTTACGAAGAGTAATTCAATGCGTCTTATTTTGTCAAAAAGCAACAATCAACCCTAAATTATTAGTTATGAATCATCAACAACTAACAACCAATAACATTCCCATAACTTCAAGAACAAAAGTTCGTCGCGTCCCCAAAAGAGGAAACTACGATCGCGATATCATTTACCAAATTTTAGATGAAGGTTTGATTTGTCATGTCGGTTTTATGGCTAATTATCAGCCTTTTGTGATTCCCACTGCTTACGGAAGAGTAGGCGATCGCTTATACATTCACGGCTCTCCTGCCAGTCGTCTGATCAAAACCCTCCAAGAAGGTGTAGAAGTCTGCGTGACGGTGACTTTATTGGATGGGTTGGTGTTAGCGCGATCGGCATATCATCACTCTATGAATTATCGCTCTGTCGTTGCTTTTGGCACGGCAACAGTCGTTGATAATGAAACCGAAAAATTAGCCGCACTGCGAGCCTTTACCGACCATATTATCCGCGATCGCTGGGAGGAAGTTCGCCCTCCCAACCCGAAAGAATTAGCAGGAACTTTGGTATTAGCATTACCTTTAGATGAAGCCTCGGCAAAAATGCGATCGGGTCCCCCCATTGACGATGAAGCAGATTATAACTTACCGGTTTGGGCAGGGGAATTACCGTTATCTTTGCAAACAGATTCTCCTATTGCCGATCCTCGTTTACCTGAAAATATTGCTATCCCTTCTCCTGTTACAAACTACCGCCGAGGGAGTGATTAAAATCGCAAATAAAAGGTACAGACAGTGTACCTTTTATTTTAAACTTTGTCTGAATAATAATCATTCATCAAGATTTGTCAATACTTTATTCAATCGTGATTCTATTTTAGCTTCTTCTCGTCCTTCAGCGATCGCTTTAAAAATTTGAATCCAATATTTTTTTTTAATTCCTAGCCAAACTATATTTCTGATTTCATTTAAGTAGGAATCCATTAAATTTCCTTGACCGCTAAGACAATATGAAGATTTCCTGTTGTCACAGAAGTTTGCGTTCAATACACGCGCAAAGTTACCTTAAAAACAGGAGATAATCTTGCTACAAACCGTTTAAGTGAAGAAAAATATTTTACTCTATCTTTATTTTAAAAAGAGAGATCGCCTTTTTTCTTAATTATCAATAAATGAGTAATGCGCTCGCTTTCCCAAAAATTTGATAGACTATAAAATTACAGTGATTTTTATTTCCACAGAGTTATTTTACAAAAATTTTCAACTCATTCGATGACTTTTAGCGAATTCCGGAATAAAATAAAAAGGTCGTTATATTAAATCAATAAATGAAATATAGACAAAATCGCATCTATTTTTGGGGATTCATAATGCTTATCGCCATTATCGCCAGCTATTTTACTAAAAATAACCGAGGAAAGACTCCCAGTGTTGCTCGCCAAGAGATAGTAGAAGACCTCGCGCAGATTTATGAAACCCAACCAGACTTTGAGACCTGCCAAGAAGGAATTATTGCAAAGTCTGAGAAACAAAAAGTTTTAGAACGAGTTAATTTTATTCGCAGTTTACACGAATTACCTCCAGTACGGTATTCGAGAAATGATAGTAATGCAGCTAAAGCGGCATTAATTAGTGCCGTTAATGATGAGCTAGATCCTAGCCGCGTCGCGATCGATGTTCCTAAATGCTGGTCGGATGAAGGAGAAGATGGGTTAATTGGCAGTATTGGTTTTTTTGTTTTTGCCACTAAACCTCGTTTGACTTCTGCTTGGGTGAAATCGGAATATTTCGTGGATGCGATCGTCCAAGATCCGCGCAGAGGAGGTTTAGGGAGACGCGAATTATTACTGAGTCCTGCTCTAAGTTCGATTAGTTTTGGTCGTGCCGATGGTTCTCCAGAGTATTCCGATACAAGTATATCGACTTATGATGAAGGAGAAGAAGTGAAGACTTCAGTTAAACAAGTTAGCTCGGCAATCTTTCAAGTGTTTTCTGACGGAGAAACAAATCAAAGTAAGACGTTAGATTTTATTGCTTATCCTTATCAGAATTATCCCGCCGAACTTTTTAAAAAAGATGGATATGCGAAAGGATATCCTTCTATGTCATTTTCTGCGATCGCCGATCCTGAGAATGCCAACGATGAGCAAAAAGTAGACTTTTCTAATGCAACTATTGAAATTATAGACGAAGGCAAACAAATAATTTCAGTGCATTCAATGAAAACGGAACAATCCAATATTAGTGCTGGAGAAGTTTTAGCATGGAAAGTGGATAAATTGAAACGCAATCGACTCTACGACGTTAAAATTCAGAACGTTAAGGTCGGCGATCGCGAGAGAAATTATGTCTATTGGTTTAAATTAAAATAATAGCGATCGCTTTTTTTTACCCAACCATTATTAATCAAAAAACAAAAGCGATCGCACTGAATAAAATCCCCAAAATTATTAAAACCTACTCAAACCGTGCTTGAAAAGGTTTAAGATTATCGGGACGGTAATCCGATCGCCCTTGCCAGCGTTTTTTCACGCTCTCGTGAAAGATAGGATTGGGATCGATTTTGGCAATATTACGAGATTTCATGCCCGTTAATTGCCAAATAAATTTTCTGATTCCGGTGGCATCTCGAGCCGTTGAAAAATTCACAAGGGGATCGATCGCACGACTATCTTCCATCTGAGTCAGATCGAATTCAAGCCCTAATTTAAAGTCATTTTGAATAATATCGATCGCCCACAATAAAGCCCCATTGGATAACCCGCGATAAGCTCGAGCGCCGCCACCCAAACAGCTATGATCCCCCGGAAACCAAGCCTGTCGCAATTGTTGTTCCGTATTTTCCGGTTGTTGCTGCATGAATGTCGGTTGAAAAACTTGGCGATTTTCATCGATTGCCATAGCATGTAGAGCATACTCGATAATAGAACTTAAAGTTGTATCGTGAAAGCCGTATTTTTTGTTAATATTGCGATCGAGAGACCAAAAAGGAACGATATCAGGAATCCCCACAGAACCTACCGTATCCCAACATCCTAATAAAGTGATTTTAGCCGGTTCGGAATAACTATATTTTTCTTGAAATTCTCGCCCTTTTCTGCTTCTCGTGGCGTTATCTAACTCGCGATAAATATCGTAGGCTTCCGAAACTCTGCGAATATGCGATCGCGCCATCAAACCGCAGCAAGATATTAACCCGCCTAAACTCCTCACTGTATAAGCACCGCGACTAAACCCAAACAAATAAATTTCATCCCCCGGATCGTAATTGAAACAGAGAAAGCGATAGGCATCCTGAACATTTTTACTAAGTCCAACTGCAAAAGATCCCCCTAAAAAGGCATCGATTTTATTGTTCGTTCCCAGTCCTTCATCGTAATATATCAGTTGAGGCGTTCCTTGGGTATCAGAAGTTTTAATCCCTTGAGCGATTTTAACAACATTTGTCGGGTAAGGACTCTTTAATGTTTGCCAAGTACCATCACAGCAAATAACTAAGCGCTTTTGCATTTTATCTCTTCCTCTGAAAACAAGTATTTTTTATCCAACTTAACATATAACTAACTTTGCTGGTGTTGTAATACTGCGGCGATCGTTGTTAATTTCTCCTCAATTTCATTAAATCGATCGTCTAATAATTTCCACTCGATTTCTTTTGTTTCCAATTGTTTTTCTAAAGATTGAAGACTGGACTCCAAACCCATCAATTGCTTTAACGAGGTTAACTTCAATTCATTGTCACAAGAACTATTAAAGATATCATTTTGTAAGGTTTGCAAGCGCAATAATAAAACGGCTGGTTTTGCTTTGATTCGCCTCTGTTGCTCCGATCGCGCGATCGCTGCCACTAACTCCTGAAAATCTCGTTTCCACGTCCAAATCAACGCTTGCAAATCCTTCACCGCATAGGAAGATTTTCCTTGACAAGCAGCGATCAGGCGATCGAGTTGCCCTTGTACTTTTTTTAACTCTAAAGAGCGATCGCATAACTTCGCTTTCTCGCTTAATCCTTGTTGCTGCATCAACGCGCGGAATTTCGTGCCGCGATCGCCCATCTCTGCAATCTTTTGTGTTAGGACAAAAATAGCTTGAATGGAGCGCTCCTCTAAATTTTTGCCCTGTAATTCCGCAAGCGTGCGAGAAAATACTTCAAAAGACTCGAGCAAAGGCTCTAAACAATCATTCATTTAGGACTCAAAAAAGACTATAATCGCTATTGTAGCTAAACTGCGATCGCTCTCACCCCTTCTCCATATTGTTCATTGAAATTATCCCTCGATTATGGAACTCGACTATATCGGCTCTGGATTTGGCGATCCCTTAAATGTGAGTCCTCAAGGCGGATTGCAACTCTCTTCTAGCGAGCGCAATCTCGAAGAATCGATTTATATTATTTTGCGGACAAACATAGGAGAGCGAGTCTATCGTCCCGATTTTGGCTCTCGTCTAGCAGAACTGGTTTTTGAACCCCTCAATATTGAGACGCTACTCAAAATTCGGCTCTATGTCGAAGAAGCGATCGAGCGCTGGGAACCCCGCATTATCCTCAAAACCGTTAGCGCAGACCCCGATCCCAGCCGAGGCATGATAGAAATTAAGATCGTTTATCAAGCTAAAAATAGCCTCGAACCCCGTAGTTTAGTTTATCCTTTTTATTTGCAGGGCGATCGCGATCCCGAAGTCCTAGAAGGAGAACTCTTAGATTACCGATAAGATACAACGAAGGCCGCACGGTGTTCTAGAATGAAAATCGATAAGTTCCCAACTGTGAATTGAGATAAGGACGCGTTACCTTGAACAGTAACTTTGATGAGGAACAATTAAAGAATCTCCTCAAAACACTCCCCAAACCCGACCTAGACGATCGCAAATTTGAAGATCTCGTTGCGGAGTGCATTCTACGAATTCCTCGTTATTGTCCGGAATGGACGAACCATAACCCCGGAGATCCCGGTATTACCCTGATCGAACTTTTTGCTTGGCTGACGGATCAAGTTCTGCTCCGATTCAATCAAGTTCCTCTAAGAAACTATATCACTTTTCTGGAACTTCTAGGTATCTCTCTCGATCCACCTCAAGCCGCAACAGTCGAACTAACATTTTATCTCTCAAAAGCACAAAATCGCCGCATTTTTGTCGATGAGCGCACAGAAGTCGCCACGATTCGCACGGAAACGAACCCCGCGATCGTCTTTACCACAGATGAAGAACTGGCGATCGCTCCCCCATCTTGCCAATATCTTTTGCTTGCAGATAATAGTACGGTGCAACCTTCTGTCGCTAACCCAGAGAACCCCCTCGCTGCTTTATATATTGGCGATCGCATCCCCAATGCCGAACAATGGGCAAATTTACCCGCAGAAGTCGAGCTATTTCCCAACGTTATTTTTGGCAACTGCTTCTATCTAGTTCTCGGGGAAGAACTGGCAGAAGGTGACAAAAAGAGAGATAACCCTCTTAAAGGTCACGTTCTTGCTCTCACTTTTAAAGGACAAGCCGCCACAGGAACCGGAATCGATCCCAAACACCCCCCGCTTCGTTGGGAAGCTTGGAATGGCGATCGCTGGCAAGATAATATTCTCCGAAATATTCAAGACGATCGCACTCAAGGATTTAGCTTTAACAATGCCGAAGACTCGGGTATTAATCCGGCAACAGAAGGGGCCGATGTTATTCTGCATTTACCCCAACAATGGCCGAAAACCAGCTTGGGAACCCCCTACTCCGGACATTGGTTGCGCTGTGTCTATCAAACCAATGAGGAAGATTATCAAACCAATCAATATAATGCGTCCCCGCGAATTTGCGGAGTGAAAGTCCGCACGATCGGAGCAGCCGTCACCGCAAGTGAATGCGTGCGAGTCGAGAATGAATTGTTAGGAGTCAGCGACGGCAAACCCGGACAGCGCTTTCAGTTACAAGGACAGCCCGTCCTCCAATGCGATCGCGACAAAGGAGAATATATTCAAATCCGTTTACCCAACGGAGATAAAGAAGACTGGGAAGAAGTATCGGACTTTGGCGATTCTAGCTATCGCAGCCCCCACTATCTCATGAATTTACAAGCAGGGGAAGTCCAGTTTGGCCCCTTAATTCGCGAACCCGGACGCATTAAACGACAGACGCAAGAACGCATTTATCGCCAACCGGGGGGGAGAATGGCACTGCGCGGGCGAGGGGAAGCGATCGATGTAACAACCCCGGCTTTACCTCCGGGGGAATATGAAAACACCGCTCTCGAATGGCAGTACGGACAAATTCCCCCCCGAGGATCGGAAATTTATATGCAGGCCTATCGGACGGGGGGAGGAAAGCGAGGCAATGTTCAACCGCAAAAACTGACGGTGATTAAATCCGCAATTCCTTATATTAAAAATGTCACCAACTATGAGGAAGCACGAGGAGGAGAAGACGCGCAATCGTTAGAAGAAGCGATCGTGGGCATTCCCAAGCTCCTGCGAACCCGCGAATCTGCGGTAACTCCAGAAGATTTTGAACGGATCGCCAAGGATTCTCGCGGCGGGGTTGCAAGGGCGCATTGCGTTTGCGATCGCCATGAAGGAGGCACAGTTCTCTTGTTAATTGTTCCCAATCCCGATCCCCTGCTTCCTGTCGATCGCCTCGATTTTTCTCGCGGGATGAGTCCCGATCGCTTCGCCCTCAATGAAAAACACAAACAAGAAATCCTCGCCTACATGAGCGATCGCAAACCCCTCGGCATTCAAGTCCGCCTCGAAACCCCCAAATATGTTGGAGTCAAGATCAAAGCGGAAATCGTCCTAGAAGCTGCGATCGTGCAAGAATTGGCCAATTTAGACCCCTCGGCTCGAGAACAACGGCAAACGCAACTGAAAGCGCAACTGTGCCAACATCTTTATCGTTTTCTCAATCCTCTTGTGGGCGGTTGGCAAGGGAAAGGCTGGCCCCAAGGCTCTCCAGTCTACGCATCGGATATTATTACTTGGTGTCAAAAAATTTCCGGCGTGCGGGTGGGCAAGCTGGAACTTTTCAGCATTCATCTCTACGATACATGGACGGTAAAACCAGCCACAGATGCGAAAATCGACCTCGATCGCTGGAGTATTTTCTGTTCTTGGAGCGAGATGGATCGGGAGAGCGATCGCTTCGGCCACGAAATTCAATTGATTGATTAATCTTTATTTTTGTACGTCCCCAAAAACGTAGAATGTCCCCATCTCAACCCACCCCAAGCGTTAAATTGAGCATTACTTCCCTGAAACCTACCGAAGCGGTAGATTTAGCTGGAGGAGAGCTTTCCGGTTTGGGGCGACGGGATATCACCCCAGAAAATTTCGCACAAAATGAGAATCTTCTCCTCTATCCCGGGGAACCGAGCAGAGTCCTCATTCAACTCGAAAATAATTGGCAATCTCCCCTCACTCTAGAGTTTAAAATTGATGGTGAATTGCCAGAAAATTTAACCATTAGCGATCGCTCGCTACAAGATTGGCGTTTTCCCGATAGTTTAGACAATATTCAACCCGGAACCCACATTAAGCACAGTCTTGCTTTTTTTATTTCCAGTGATTTTTTTGAGCATCAACTCGCCATCGATCGCCTTCGCGATCGCTTGCAATTGAACTATCAAATCTATTTTCGCCTTTACGCCAAAAAAGAGAGAGAAACCCTCAAACAATTAGTCGCAGAGCAAGTACTTTCCGTCTTTATCCGCCCTTCTAGTTCCTATTTGAATTTTCTCCCTACCTTTTATGGCGAGCGAGATTTTATGGGGCGTTTCCTCAGTATTTTTGAAGAAGCCTTCGATCCCATCGTCCAAACTACAGAAACCCTTTGGGCTTATCTCGATCCCCTCACCGCACCCAAATCTCTCCTCCCTTTTCTCGCCCGTTGGGTGGAATGGCCCCTCGATCCCCGTTGGAATGAAAAACAACAACGCCGCCTGCTTCGCAATGCCATGAAAATCTATCGTTGGCGAGGGACTCGTCAAGGGTTGCGCTGGCTTCTGGAAATCTACACGGGTTTAGAAGAAACGGATATTATCATTGAAGAGGGGTCGAGCCAGAATTTTGTCCTGGGTGGAGTTTGGTTGGGTCCGGAGAATGAACTTGGCGGTGGCAAATCTTATCATATTAAAGTGGTGTTGCATCCGAGAGAAGGCGATCGCTTGAATGAAGACTTAATTCGCGAAATTATCGAACGAGAAAAGCCTGCTTTCTGCACTTACGAACTACACCTAAAACCCCACTAGCATTGGCCGTTCACTGATAACTGATAACTGATAACTGTTCACTGCTCACTGTAATTGCGGCGGCAAAGTTTGTTAAACTTACCGCTAACAGAGATTACTGTATCGCAGGACACCTGCTCTGAAAACAATTGGGGGGCGCGGTTGCGGAGCGTCGCTTTCACTGTTTTGCGGGTTTGGCTCAAATTTTTCGCTCGAGCGAGAAAAGGTGTGGTTAGTGTCAGAAAAATAGAAATTGCAATCACGAAGAGTTTCGGGTTCATCGATCCTAGTCTCCAGAGGAGAGCGAAGTTAAATGATAGATAGTATCGTTGTAGATGTAGATGGTTGTAGATGTTCCCTAATTCATTCTCTCTAATAAAAGAATGCGAGGTCAAGTCAGGAAGGGATTTTGAGAGAAAAAAATAAACCGAATGCTCATTTTCGATCCTGAAATCCAATGACGCAAATCAATTCAGCTTTGTTTCCCTCCCTAGGGACTACAGAGGACCCGCGATCGATTCCAGATATCTTGCCCATTTCAAATTCTTTTCTGTTGTGCCAGACCAAGAAATCAATTAAATCAATGACGTTCATTAATATCATCGATTGAGTATTTATTCTCGTTCTCGATTTCGTTCAGTAGACAACTCTTGTAATATCTGAATAATATCTTTTTGCATTTGCGCGAAATCTTTTTGTAAAGACATCACCTCTTTCGCAATCGTTTCAATTTGTCGACAGGTTTCTTGCTGATAGCGATCGCTTTTCTGTAAAATCGTATTGATAATATTGCGAAAGTCTTTGAGAATCGTTTGTTTCTCGTACATAATTTGGGTCATGGACATTTGCCCCGATTGCAATTTATCCAATGTGCCAATTAAATTTGAGATGGCCATAGTATTCGCTTGAATGAGTTCCAGTTCGGCTTTTTGGTCGTCTTGAAACTTATTAGCCAGTGCCGCGATCGCTCTACCGTTAGATTCTTGTAATTGTTCGTTAACTTTGCGAGTTTGTTCTAATTTGTCAGTTAAGGCAGTTAAAATCCACTGGGTTGAATCAGCGATCGCCGGATTTTTGTCTTCCTCTAAATGGCTCATGAAGCTAGGGAAATAGTATATTCCTTTAGTGTATCATCATGCCTATTTGCAATTTGCAATCGAGGAAAAAAGTGCAGATATTCTTTACTTTTACTTAGTTGTCATCGTCCAAACTCCATCCCAATCATCTTCCGGAGGATTTTGGATAAAGTGATGACACCGATCCATGTGCAAGCGAGCAGCTTTATCCTTAAAATCGAGTTCGAGGATATTCGCAAAATAATTATGAGCCAAACCAAAATTGCGGTTCAGGTACACTTCTCGCCCCTTGTTATAAAGCTCGATAATTAGTTGTTTATTAGCAATAATTTTTTGTTGCTGCGCTGAGATTTCTGCTTCTTTCTCGGGATGATCCTCCTTTTCCATTTCCAATTCTGGGGTAATGTGTTTCTCTTCTTCCCCGCGTTGGGAGATCAATTCATACACAGCGACGGGTTGCGTTTTTCCTTTCACGCGAATGCAGTCTAATTCTCGGACCATGAGTGCATTCTCGCATTGACGATAAGTATTCTCGCTAATCACCAGATCGCAACCATACTGTTTACTCGCACCTTCCAAACGAGAACTTAAGTTGACCCCATCGCCGATCGCCGTAAATTCCATCCGTTTGCTCGAACCGATATTCCCGCTAATCACATAATCAGAGTTAATCCCAATACCAATGCGGATGACTTGTTTCCTTTCTTCCCTCCGTTTTTTATTGAAAGCAGCAAGGCGTACCCGCATATCCAAAGCGGCTTCTACGGATTTCATGGCGTGATCCGGAAGTTCGTTGGGGGTGCCGAAGACTGCCATCATGGCATCTCCAATATATTTATCGAGAATGCCTTTGTGATTGAAGACGGACTCAACCATACTCTCGAAATACTCGTTCAGCATGGCTACGACTTCTTCGGCTTGCAGTTTTTCCGTCAGAGAAGTATAGCTGCGAATATCTGAGAAGAGTACCGAAACTTCCTTGCGATCGCCTCCCATTCTCAATTCACCTCCATCAAGCAATTGTTCCGCTAACTCTTGGTTCATATAGCGGTACATGGTACTCTTGAGGCGTTTTTCATCGCTGATGTCATCCATCACCACCAACGCCCCATAGACATTCGTGGAATCTGCTGTATCGGAAATGGAGTTAATTGATAAGTTGACGCTGTGTTCTTCTCCTGCTGCCGACATAATGATTTTATCGGGATAATATTGCTCTTGGTCTTTGTCTTCTTTGGGATGTAAGGCACGATTGAACCATTCGGAAAACTCGCCTTTCTTCGCCACATCGCTTTTATCGGTCACATCTTTGCCTTTAATTTCCACCAATTCGCTCATTAATTTGCCTTCGAGAGGGTTGTTATCATCAAACCCGAGCAATTCTTTGGCTTTTTCATTAGCGGCGAGAATAACCCCTTTCTTGTCTGTCGAAATGACCCCATTGGTTAAACTCCGCAACATGTCGCGCTGCATTTGCTCTTGCTGTTGTACCTTGGCGAAAAGGGTGGCATTTTGCAGGGCGACTCCCGCTTGAATGTTAAATGCCTTCATAAACTCCTGATCGCTGCGATTAAAGCTCGCTTTCCATTTTTCCGGCGGTTCCGGCCAAGTGGAGGGATCGTAGTCTGGATGTTCTCCTTGCTTGAGCTTGTTCACCAATTGGGTTACGCCAATCAACTCGTTATCGGAGTTATAAACCGGCATACAGAGCATACTGCAAGTCCGATAGCCATTGGCAGGGTCAAATTTTTTCGAGGTTTCCGAGTCGGGGTGGTCGTAAAGGTCAAAGCCGATGTTTAAAATATTGCCACTTTCTGCCACTTGTCCCGCAAAACCCACCCCAACGGGAACGCGCAATTCCTTGAGGGAGCCATCGGGAAGGGGAATTTTGGTCCAGAGGTCGTTTTTATCGCGATCGATGAGCCAGAGGGTACTGCGATCGGCGTTCATCAATTTTTTCGCCGCATCCATCACCGTTTTTAAGGTGGTATCTAAGTCTAAATTCCCTTTACTTAAAGAGTTGGTGGCTTCAATTAAGGCATTGGCCGCTCGTTGTTTTTGCGTGGCCTTGTAGAACGATCGCGAGGATTCGAGAATGAGACGAATGGAGGGAGCAAAATTCTCAAAAACTTCTAAATCGTCTTCGGTAAATCCTTGATGGGAAATGCGATCGTCAAGGGAATCTTGGGGATTGTAATTGGGGGTTAATTTATTAATTAACTGGACGACGGCCACCAATTCTGCTTCTTCTCCTGCATCTGATTCTTTGACGAGAGGCAATGCCAACATGGAATAAGTTCGGTAGTTATTCTTTTGATCGAATTTTTTGGCGGCGGCCGATCGCGGATCGTCGTAAAAATCGAAGGGAATGTTAATGACTTGCTTAAACTGCGCTACTTCTCCCGCTATTCCTTGTCCCACGGGAATGCGAATTTCAATCGGTTTGCCATCGCTCCCTTTGGCGACGATGGACCAAAGTTCATCTTGATCGTCATCAAGTAAATAGATCGTCGTGCGATCTGCGGCGAGTAATTCCCCGGTTTTCAGGGTAATCGATCGCAACATTTCATCAAGAATTGCATCAAACCCCTCGCTATCCAAAACGCTATCGAGTAAAGATAGGGTTTGATTGACAACTTTGAGTTTGTCCTCAACATCTACAACGACTTTTTGGAATGACTCTTTGTTAAGCGGCGCAAGGAAACTGGAGAATGTTCCTTTTGCCGTAACGAGGGCGCTGCCAGAAGAGCCATTACTCGCTCCCGCTTGGGGACTTGCGCCATTTTGCTCTCCATCATCAGGGGCTGCGCTAATATCAATGGTTTGCCCGGTATGTTCTAATACAGTTGGTTTAGGAGATGCAGCAGTCATATTCGTTTTGTTTTATAGATTTGGAAATATTGAGGGGTTTGGGTAGGTCGGGTTGACTGTATTCTAGCGATTAAACTCTGGGCGATCGCAATTTTGTCACGACAATCGCAATTTTTTCCTTAGTTTACTGCGAGGATTGGGTTTGTACATTAATGGAACTTTAATAAATCTTTATTTTTTTTTCAATGGCTGGTGTGAATTGTCTGTTCCTTCACGACGGGTTGCCGCTCGAGCGAGTAAGGATTCGGCAAAAGCAGAAGCCTCGCGAGCCGAGTGTCCTCCCGCTAACTGTGCGAGTTCGTCTCTGCGGCTGTCGTGGCGCTCCAAACGGGTAACGCGCACGAGGGTTCGAGGTTCGTCCCGATATACTGCTAGTTTAGCGTTATCTTTCCCATTTTTCTCTGAAGAGAGAGAGCGGGTTGTTTGTTTTTCCACCCGTTTATCGACGCGAAAATGACGATCGGCGAGGGCGGCAATTAAGGGTTGATGGGTAACGCAGAGGATTTGTAGGGGGGTGCTGAGTTGATGTAACTTTTCTGCGATCGCTTCGGCGATTTTCCCAGAAACTCCCGCATCGATTTCATCAAATATCAAAGTTTTCTGACTTTTAGCACGGGTTTCGGCTTGGGAAAAGCAGGCTTTGAGGGCGAGGAGAAAGCGGCTCATTTCTCCTCCTGAAGCGGTTTCCGAGAGGGGTTGCACGGGTTCGCCGGGGTTGGGAGAAAAGTGGAATTCCACGCGATCGCCGCCGTTAGCGGTGGGGATAATGGGAATCAGGTGACACTCAAAACGAACTTTGTCCATTGCGAGGGGTTTGAGTTCGCCGATCAGTCGTTGGGCAAGGTGCTTGGCAGCAACTTGGCGGTGTTGGGTTAAGATTTTGCAAGCTGCAATCAGGTCTTGCTGGCGTTCTTGATAAGTTTGCTCTAAACTTTCGAGGGATTGACCGCGATCGGTGAGTTGTTCGAGTTCTGCCTGCAAGTTTTCATAATAGGCGATCGCGTCTTTAAGGTCGGGTCCATATTTGCGGCAAATCTGTTTGAGGTTGCGAATGCGTTCTTCAACTTCTTCTAACCGTTGAGGATCTGACTCCAAACTATCTCCATAACTGCTCAGTTGCTGTCCGGCTTCCACAACTTGGGTAATGGCACTGCGAACCATATCTAAAATGGATTCTAGCTGAGCATCGTAGCCCACCATTTCCTGAAGCAAACTTTCTGATTTTGCCAGCCGATCCGCGATCGCCTCTTCTTCCCCGTCACTCTGATAAAGAAGTTGATAAGTTTCGTAACTAAGATTTTGCAATTCGACGACATGAGAGAGGCGATCGCTTTCTTGTTCGAGCTTTTCGAGTTCTTCGGGATCGTGAAGTTCTGCGGTTTCGATATCTTGCATTTGGAATTTGAGCCAGTCGATGCGTTGCAAGCGTTCCTGTTCCGACTTCTGGCGCTGTTCTAAGGCATCTCTCGCAGCTTTGGCGGCTTCGTAGCGGTGAGTGACGACCCCACGGGCGGGTAAGAGGGACTCGCCCCCGTAAGCGTCCAATAACTCGCGCTGACGGTTAGGGTTAAATAGCTGCACTGTTTGCCCTTGGGCAGTGATTTCCACCAAGCGATCGCGCAATTGGGCAATAATATTACGATTGACGAGAACGCCGTTAATACGGGAACGAGAGCGAAAATTCTTGGCGGTGACGGCAAGTTCTCGGGCGCAAATGACGCAACCTTCTTCGATCGGTTCGATTTCTTGTGCTGTCAACCAGTTGGCGATCGCGTCGTTGAGTAAAAAGGTTCCTTCTACTACGGCTTTTTGACTGCCCGTGCGGATAAAGCGACTGGATATTTTCCCTCCCAATGCCGCATTAATGGCATCGAGAATAATTGATTTTCCCGCCCCTGTTTCTCCCGTTAATACATTTAAACCTTGGCCGAATTCGAGTTCGAGGCGATCGACGAGGGCAAAATTTTCAATTCTCAGTGACAATAACATTCTGTTTCTCTCGTGAATTGAGGCCGGTGTCGCGATATCTCCCTACTTTACCAATACCCACACAGACTGGAGAGAAGCCCAAGGAGAAAATTACCTAAAGCGCGATCGCGTTTCCATCTTTGCTATAATTCAAAAGTATTACTCAATTGCAACTCCGGGAGGATGAGCACACATGACAAATGCAGTAGCCACGCCAGCAGCGATCGCTTCGGAAATCATGTCTTTAGAGAACTTTCTCAACTATGATGATGGTACGGATGCTCGTTACGAGCTAGAAGATGGGAGACTCTTATTAATGACAAGTGAGAGTGAAATCAATCGACGAATCGAGATTTTTTTGTTGCTTTATTTTGCCCAACTGGGAATTCCCGGTTCTCAGTTAACTCAAACAACAGAAGTCGCGGTGAGTGGGAGCAGGACAACAGTTCGCGTCCCAGATTTATTGGTGCTAACGGAAGAGTTAGCACAAGTAATGGAAGGAGCAACTCGCTCGATTGTTACCTTAGATATGCCTCCTCCTCAATTGGTTGTAGAAGTTGTTAGCCCCGGACGAGAAAATACCGAACGAGATTATCGTTATAAACGCTCTCAATACCAATCTCGAGGAATTACTGAATATTGGATTATTGACCCGATACAAGAACAGATTACCGTGTTAACTTTGGTCGCAGGACTTTATGAAGAAGCCGTGTTTTCGGGAGATACTGCGATCGCGTCTACTCTGTTATCAGAATTAGGTCAAGAGTCTCCTTTGACAGCAATGCAGGTATTACAGTTAAGGTAAACTCAAATAAAGTATTTTACCACAAAAAACAACATACAAAACGGAGTTATTTATGCAGATTGATGGAGCAATTGTCAAAGAACAAGGCGTTACATTTGCGGTTGTAATTGTGAAGCCATACATTATCCAAGTACGATCGCTCGATCTGATAAGTTGGGTTGAGCAAAAGTAAAACCCGACAAAGCATTACCATCTAACACATTCAGTTCCAAGAAAATATTTGACTAGAGCAAGCGATCGCCACCGTCGCAAAAAACGCGATCGCTAAATTAATCAAGAAATTGTTACAATAATTTATAATTGAGACAAAGCCCAAAAACTAAGCATTATTTCCCTTTTTACCACTATCCCCATGCCCCCAACCGCAGCCCCACCGCAACGCGATCGCAATTCTTCTTTACCAGACGAGAACGTTTTTACTATTGATGCAGCAGAAGCCAATAGCCGCGATCGCGATCCAGAGAACCTCTCAACGGCTGAAATCGGACATTACGACCCCGATTTCATTATGGCTTACTATCAGAAGCACACTTTTGCGGTTTTCGGGCGTATTTTTAAAATTCTCTGGTATTTTTTAGGCTTTATTGTTGGACTGCGGTGGGACAAACTTTGGGGAAAAATTTCCCGTAATGAGAGAAATCGTGCCGTACAATTACGCGAAATACTCACCCAACTCGGTCCCACTTATATTAAAGTCGGACAGGCACTCTCAACGCGCCCCGATCTGATTTCTGCGGTTTACATGGAAGAATTGGCACGTTTACAAGATCAATTACCTCCTTTTCCTAACGAAATTGCTTATCAATTTATTGAAGAAGAACTCTGCGATCGCCCAGAATATATTTATACCGAACTCAGTCCCCAACCCGTCGCAGCAGCCTCCCTCGGACAAGTTTATAAAGGGAAATTAAAAACAGGAGAAAGCGTTGCTGTAAAAGTGCAGCGACCGGATTTAATTGAAAGTATTACCCTCGATGTTTATATTATGCGAAGGTTGGCAATTTGGGCGAAGAATAACATTAAGCGCCTTCGCAGTGATGTGGTAGGAATTGCCGATGAATTTGCCGGGCGAATTTTTGAAGAAATGGATTACGAGCTCGAGGGACGAAATGCCGAGTTGTTTGCCGAATTATACGGATATTTACCAGAAATTTACATCCCGAAGATCTATTGGGATTATACCGGGAGACGAGTGCTAACAATGGAATGGATTGAAGGCACAAAATTAACCAATTTAGAAGAAGTTCAAGCACGAGGAATCGATGCAACACATCTCGTTGAAGTCGGTGTAGGATGTTCCTTGCGCCAACTTCTCGAACATGGTTTTTTTCATGCCGATCCCCATCCCGGTAATTTATTAGCAACGCGAGATGGCAAATTAGCTTATTTAGACTTTGGCATGATGAGCCGCATTAAACCCTATCAGCGTTATGGGTTAATTGAAGCTGTCGTACATTTGGTCAATCGAGATTTTGAATCTTTAGCTGAAGATTATATAAAATTAGAATTTTTAACAGAAGATACAGATTTGCGGCCGATTATTCCGGCGTTAACGAATGTTTTTGGTAATGCTTTAGGAGCAAGTGTTGCGGAACTGAACTTCAAAAGTATTACCGAACAAATGTCAGAAATGATGTATGAATTTCCCTTTCGCGTTCCTGCTTATTATGCGTTAATTATTCGCTCTTTGGTAACACTGGAAGGGATTGCGATCGGGATCGATCCAAATTTTAAAGTATTAAGTAAGGCTTATCCTTATATTGCTAAACGATTATTAACCGATCCTTCCTCAGAACTACGATCGTCTTTACGAGATTTGTTGTTTAAAGATGGGAGTTTTCGTTGGAATCGCTTAGAAAATCTTTTACGCAATGCTCGCGATTCTCAAGATTATGATTTCGAGTTTGCGGTTAGTCAAGCCTTAGATTTTATTTTTTCGGAACGCGGCGATTTTATTCGCATGAAATTAGTCGATGAAATCGTACTGGCGATCGATATTTTTGGTCGAAAAACTCTGTTTGATTTTTCGACTACCGTGCGTCAAAAAATTGGCATGAGTTCATTAGATATGCCAACAGAATTACAAAGTATTTCCCCTAATAATCTCGATCGCATCCAAAATATTTGGCAGATATTACAGGAAACCCAAGGATTCGATCCGTTTATGTTCTTATCCTTAGTCCCCAAGATTTTATCTAAATCGGAAACGCAGGCAATGGGACAACAAATTGCGAATGGATTAGTACAGAAAGTCGCCGCACGATTGATTCGTAATATTCTTTTAGAAATCGATCGCGATCGCCATGACTCTGCAAACTGGGAGACTACAAAAAGCCTCCCATCAGCCAGTTAAAAGAAGGGCATTTCAATGAATAATAAACTACCAGTTGATAAACTCCGTTTTCATGGCGGAAATACAATCATCATTGGGAGAGCGATCGGGGTTTTCGAGGAATTCTGATACCATTTTTACAGGGCAAGAATGACCGGAAATCAAAGAACCGTGACTGATACCGGGATAATTATAAATATAAGCCTTTGAGAGAGTTTGAGAAACAACTAAACTGAACGGCAAAGGTAAAATCGGATCGTATTGGCCATTAATTAATAAAGTCGGAGTTTGACTCTGAACTTGAGTATATATTTTTTGCGGTAAGGGCGCGATCGCAAATAATTCGCAATATAAATTATCGCGTTGAATCGCTTTCTCTGCTTGCCTAAATGCAGGTGCTGTAAAAAAAGTATCGATAAAAGCATTGCGACTTTGCTGCACGTAATCTTGTTGGGCGCAACGATAACTACTATAGGCTGCTTTTGCCAAACTCGACCCTTTTAATTTTCCCGCGATCGTCGCTGCAAGCCAAGTATAATTCTGTTTATCTTTTGCTTCATAAATATATTTGGGAAGAATACTGGCAAAACCGCTATTATATAAATTCAAATAAGTATAAAGCAAAAAAGAATCGCCATTAAAAGGAATTTTCAGAGCATCTTTTTCCTCTTTTATCTCGATCGCCAGCGTTATTGGACTGCGATTGAGATCGTCAATCATGGTAAAAAATACCTTTTCCAAATTAGGATAATTTTTATTGCAAATTTCATCAGCAAGACAACTGGCAAACACTTGTCGGAGAGAATGGCTCGCCGATCGCGGAATATAGCGATCGCGATAAATCGAAGTCGGTGCAACCGCATCTAAAATCACCGATCGCAAGCGATCGGGCGCTCGTTTCATCAACAACTGCGCCACTTCCGCACCATAAGAAATGCCGTAAAAATTGACGCGATCGTAATCGAGAACCTCAAAAATCATCGCCATATCCGCCGCACTTTCCCAACCGTTATAGGCTGAAAAATTAACCCCTTCCTTTTGCAAGCGATCGCGACAATCGGTAAAGGCTTTGCGATTTAATTTCTCAATTGTTTGTTTTTTATTCTGACTTTTAGCTCTGAGAATTGCTAACGCCACTTTGCGAACTTCGGGACAAAAAAGGTTCGGTTGAGAATATTTTGTTCCCCTCTGCTCGATTAAAATAATATCCCGTCGATCTTGTAAAGAGGCGAGAAAATTTTGTGGAACAAAACCGACCGGAAAAAAACTTAACGTTGAAGCACCCGGCCCCCCCTGTATCATCACCAAAGGATCGGCAACGGGCTTATTTTGAGTATTGGGAAAGATCGCTACGGCAATTTTGATGGTTTTCTCATCGGGGCGATCGTGAAATTCCGGCACGGTTACATGACCGCAAATTGCATTTTCAATCGTTGGAGGAATGTCAAAACTCCCACAATCAATAGTGCGAAAGCGATCGCTAAATTGATTAATTAAGGTTTGGCGATAGCGTTTAGCCCGAACATTCGAGACAAAATCCTGACAGCCTCCGAGAGAAGATCCGGCGAAAATCATCAGGAAAAGAAACAGAATTCGCGTCATTCCCCCTGTCTGACTTGCCCTAGATTTGCATAAAATAGTAGAAATCTTTCTCATTCCTCGTTCCCTTGCCCATCATGGAAACTCTTGCGTTTACCTACTATACCGCTTCTTATGAAAACCCTTGCGATCGCAAAGGCAAACCCTTAAATTTACCGGACTCGTCACAAATCGGCTTATTCACTGGAACTTTTGTGCTGTTATCTATTCTCTCTGCAACCAGTCCTCCCAGCCACGCGATCGCCTATCGCTTAGGCAGTCGAGGGGATACCGTGATTCAAATTCAGCAAGCGTTAGGAATTACTGTAGATGGCATTTATGGCGCTCAAACCCAACGCGCCGTGCGAGACTATCAAAAGCGTCAGAATTTGCAATGGGTGGATGGGATTGCAGGTCAGGAAACCCTCTCAACGTTAGGTTTAAGTGTTGCCAAAAATACAGGCGGACAAATTCTCCAAGCCGTTGTCCGTACCCCCGATCGCCAAGGGATTAACCTGCGATCGACCCCCAATGGTGCAAAAATTGGCGGTCTTCCCGATGGTACATCAGTCTCATTGACCGGGGAAGAACGGCAGATCGGCGGCTATCGTTGGGTGCAGATATCCCGAGGGGGTTGGCTCGCGAAAACCTTTTTGCAGCCCGTAACTTTGCCAAAAACACCCCGACAAATCGCCTCCTCGCAAATCTCGACCCAAGCAAGAGTAACGACCTCAAGCAAAGTGGGTGCAAACCTTCGTCGCACTCCCAACGGGGAACGAGTTGGCTCTCTACCGGAAGGCACTTTAGTGATATTAACAGGACAAGAGCGATCGCAAGGAGGCTATACTTGGGCGCAAACTCATCAAGGGACTTGGATCGCCAAAGATTTTTTACAAGGAATAGAAGCGCAATCTTTGGCTAATTCTGGCAATTCATCAAATGCTTTTATCGATCCCGCCAATCGTTTTGTCGTAGATGCTGCTGCATTAACCCAGAATTTCCAAGGCGATCGCGGCCAATTTCCTGCCACCCAAAACACCAAAAAATACGATCGCCCCAACGGGGAAACGATTGGATCTGTGCAAAACGGAGAAAAACTACGAGTGACCAAAGAGCGATCGCTGGCGAATGGTATCGCTTGGGCAAAATTGGCCGACGGTTCTTGGGTGGATTCACGAGCGATCGGGTTTTAAGTTAATCTCAAAACTACTAATAATAGGATATGGATAGATAAATTAGAGAGAGAATCCACTATAAATGTGAAGGTTTGCGCGATTATTGGGTAGATTCGCGGAGGATTCAGTTTTAAGTTAATCTCAAAACTACTAAAAGTCGCAAAAGCACGGATAAATTAGGAAAGAAATATTGCTATAAATGTGAAAGTCTGCATTACTTCTATCCGTTTTTTGATCATGCACTTAACAATGATTGCTGTCGGGTCGCGAGGAGATATTCAACCCTTTGTTGCCCTCGGGGTCGGTTTACAAAAAATTGGTTATCGAGTACGTCTTGCTGCAACACCATCCTTTAGAAATTTTATCCAAAATCGAGGCTTAGAATTTACACCTTTAGGTGCTGATTTTAAAGATTTTATCTGCAAAGAAGCAGGTTTGGCATGGATAGAACGAGGTGATAATCCTATTAATTTATTTCTGGATTATGCTGAGTTAGTTCGTCCGGTTTTGCGACAAGAACTGGATTCTTGTTTTGCCGCTTGTCAAGATACTGATGCTATTCTCTATGGCATTGGAATTCTTGCCTGTCCTCATATCGCCGAAGCTTTAAGAGTGCCTATCTTTTCTGGCATTTTGCAACCTTATAAAAGAACCAAAGCATTTCCTTCTTGTTTTCTTTCGTCTTATAGGAATTGGGGCGGTTTGTACAATTGGGGAAGTCATTTTTTAATTGAACAATTATTATGGCAGCCTTTTCGCTCAGAGATTAATCGTTGGCGACAAGAGGTGTTAGGGTTGAAACCTTGGCCGTTTTTGGGAGAATCTCACGCACAAACTCCGCCTACTTTTGCGGCTTATAGTCCTTCCGTGTTAACCAAACCCAAAGATTGGCCTTCTCACTATCACGTATCGGGTTATTGGTTTTTGGAGGATAATTGGAATTGGCAACCCCTCTCAGATTTATTAGCTTTTCTTGCTGCGGGGAAAGCCCCCATTTATATTGGTTTTGGCAGCATGCCAAGTCGCCATCCAGAAAAACTAACAGAAATTATTGTTGAAGCGTTGCAGCGTACCAATCAACGCGGGATTATTATGCGAGGATGGGCAGGTTTAAATCCGAAAAATAATAGCGATCGCTTATTTGTTACCGATCCCATTCCTCATAATTGGCTGTTCCCCGAGGTTGCAGCAGCCGTCTATCACGGGGGTTCCGGAACCACAGCAGCAGCCTTGCGGGCTGGCATCCCATTAGTAATTATTCCTTTTTGTGGCGATCAGCATTTTTGGGGAGATCGCATGAACAAGCTAGGAGTTGCCCCCTCTCCTATTCCTCATAAGAAACTCACGGTAGAAGCCTTGGCAAGAGCGATCGCAACAGTCACGGAAAATGAGAGCATCAAAGTGCGATCGCGTCAGTTGGGAGAACAAATTCGCGCTGAAGATGGAGTCGGAAATACCGTGAAGTTAATCGATCGCTATTTACAAAAAATGCCCAATTCTTCTTTAATGGCAGCGTAAGCCAAAGTGTGAGGCTTTTCTCAACCCCCAATTATAGTGTAGCGATCCAAGCGATCGTCCTGAGAGTTAGAACAATCATGGCGATCGCTTTTGTTGACACACTCAACTTTTGATTTTGATGCGCGATCGCGATTTTATTCATGCAACACGTTCATACAAAGACAGTATTTGTAACAAAATTTACAAAATTCCTCCTTTAACCCCCATAACCTAAAACAACATTAAGATTGCCAGAGCAATTTTATGGTTAACAAAATAGGATTTTAGTAAAGAACTTAAACGTCCATTGTACAAGGATAAATTTATGGTAACTGCGAGTAAGCCCCCCGTAAAACTCAATAAATTTGAAAAATATAAAGCAGAAAAAGACGGACTCAGCGTGAAAGACAAAATCGAACATTTTGCTCAAATTGGCTGGGAAGCTGTTGATAAAACAGATTTAGAACAACGCCTGAAATGGCTGGGCATTTTTTACCGTCCCGTTACCCCCGGTAAATTTATGTTTCGCCTGCGAACTCCCAACGGCGTTGTTTCTAGTCAAGGAATGCGAGTTTTAGCCGAGATCGTGCAACGCTACGGCGATGATGGCAGTGCAGATATTACCACCCGCCAAAATCTGCAACTGAGAGGGGTGCGTTTGGAAGATATGCCCGAAATTTTCCGTAAGTTATCTGCGGTGGGAATCACATCTATGCAGTCGGGAATGGATAACGTTCGCAATATTACCGGATCGCCCATTGCCGGGATAGATGGTGACGAACTCATCGATACTCGGGAATTAGTCCAAAAAGTGCAAGATGCTATTACCAATAGCGGTCAAGGTAATCCTGCATTTACCAATCTTCCTCGTAAGTTTAATATTGCCCTAGAAGGAGGACGAGATAATTCCGTCCATGCCGAAATTAATGATATTGCCTTTGTTCCAGCCTATCGAGAAGGAAAATTAGGTTTTAATGTTCTCGTGGGTGGCTTCTTTTCTGCGAAGCGTTGTGCGGCGGCAATTCCTCTCAATGCGTGGGTTCCTCCCAATGAAGATGTTGTTACGTTGTCTTGTGCAATTCTGGCAGTTTTCCGAGACAATGGTTCCCGGGCAAATCGACAAAAATCTCGCCTCATGTGGTTGATTGACGAATGGGGACTTGATAAGTTTCGCGGTGAAGTCGAAAGGGTTTTTGGGAAAGAACTTTTATCAGAAGCACCGCAAGATGAAATTGATTGGGACAAACGAGATTGTTTGGGCGTTCATCCGCAAAAACAAGAGGGATATAGCTATGTCGGTTTGCACATTCCCGTCGGTCGTTTTGATGCAGAAGGAATGTTTGAATTGGCACGCTTGGCCGAGGTTTATGGTCAAGGAGAATTGCGCTTGACCGTCGAGCAAAATGTCATTATTCCCTATGTGGCTCAGGAGAATATCGAGACCCTTTTAGCAGAACCGATTTTACAAAAATATCCGATCGCGCCGACTCCTTTAGTGCGATCGCTAGTTTCTTGTACCGGGAGTCAATTTTGTAAATTTGCCCTAGTTGAAACCAAACAACGCGCCCTCGAAGTCGCCCGAGGGTTGGATGAAAAATTAGAAATTGGCGATCGCATTCGCATTCATTGGACCGGATGTCCCAACTCTTGCGGACAGCCTCAAGTCGCCGATATCGGCTTAATGGGAACGAAAGTACGGAAAGATGGAAAAACAGTGGAAGGAGTCGATCTGTATATGGGAGGAACCGTCGGTAAAGATGCCAAACTCGGCACTTGCGTTCGCAAAGGAATTCCCTGCGATGAATTACCAGCAGTTTTAGAAGAATTGATGCTGGAAAAATTTGATGTAACCGTAAAATCCTGAAACGAATTGATAATTTTCCTGAATTGATAAACTCGGCGATCGCCGAGCTTTTTTTTATATAGCACGACGCAAATACATTAGGACATGAAGAAAATGAACCACAGAGTCACAGAGAAACACAGAGAGAGAAATATGTCCTAATCAAACATCGTAGTGCTATATATATTTATGCAAAAAACGAATTAACAAATCACTGTTTTTGCATAACTTTTTGTCTTTAGTATCGAGAGATACTAAAGACTCTAATAAAGAGTGTGATTCTAATATTTCAGATTGAACAATTAAAGGATTTCAATCCTCGCAAACCCTCGAAGAATTGACGCATTTGCTTTATGGAAATTCTTAGCCTCAAACATTGCTAAACTTCCATTTTTGAATCCCAGAGATCGTTTAACCTTTTTGTTGTTTCACAACCCTTAAAATCGAGAATGCTTGGTGAATTATTTCTCCACTTTAATCGCGGTCGCTACCGCACTTTACACCTAACGTGGTTTGCTTTTTTTCTATCGTTTGTGGTGTGGTTTAACTTTGCCCCCTTCGCCACATCAGTAAAAGCTGATTTTGGTTTAGAAATCGGTCAAATTCGGACGATCGCGATCTGTAACGTTGCCTTAACAGTTCCTGCCCGAATTATTATCGGGATGTTATTGGATAAATACGGACCGCGTATTACTTACTCGCTGTTATTAATGTATGCAGCAATTCCCTGTTTGACCTTTGCACTGGCACAAAACTTTAGTCAATTGGTTCTCAGCCGTCTGGCTTTAAGTATTGTCGGTGCAGGATTTGTCATTGGCATTCGCATGGTAGCCGAGTGGTTTCCTCCCAAAGAAATTGGGTTAGCAGAGGGCATTTATGGCGGTTGGGGGAACTTTGGTTCTGCGGCTGCTGCTTTTACTCTGCCAACGATTGCCGGTTGGGTCGCTTTTGGGGCGGTTAATCCTCTCACGGGAGAAGCCATGTTAAATTGGCGCATGGCGATCGCGGCGACGGGAATTTTTGCCGCCATTTACGGCGCGATCTATTTCTTTAGCGTTAAAGATACACCCCCCGGAAAAGTCTATCAACGTCCCAGTAAAGCAGGTGGAATCGAAGTTACCACGAAGAAAGACTTCTGGTTCTTAATGTTGATGAACGTGCCTTTAATCGGCATTCTCGGCGTGTTAGCATGGCGCTTGAATAAAGTTGGCTTTTTCGACCTCAATACTCTTTATCTTGTCTGGGCATTTTTAGCGGGTTTATATCTTTTTCAAGCCTACGGTTGTTGGCAAGTGAACAAAGACTTGATGATCGGGAAAAAACACTATCCCCCCGAAGATCGTTATAACTTCTCTCAGGTTGCCATTCTCGAACTCACTTATATCGTTAACTTTGGTTCCGAACTGGCGGTCGTTTCCATGCTTCCGGCTTTCTTTGAAGGAACTTTCGGTTTAACGAAACAAGCTGCCGGAATGATTGCTGCGAGTTACGCTTTTATGAACCTCATGTCTCGTCCGGGAGGCGGCTTGATCTCTGACAAATTGGGATCGCGGAAAAATACGATGGCGATATTAACCGCAGGCATGGCGATCGGCTATTTAATGATGAGTACTGTTACAGGAACGTGGTTCTTACCCATCGCGGTTCTCTTAACCATGTGCTGTTCCTTCTTCGTACAAGCCGCCGAAGGATCGACCTTTGCGATCGTACCTCTCGTCAAACGTCGCATCACCGGACAAATTGCCGGAAATGTAGGGGCTTATGGTAATGTGGGTGCCGTTGCTTACTTAACCCTCTTCAGCTTATTACCAGAAGGAGCCGCAGGGAATAGCATTTTCTTTCAAACCCTCGGAGTAACGGGAATGATCGTTGCTTTCCTCTGTTGGTTTGTCCTCAAAGAACCCAAAGGATCTTTTTCCGAACATCACGAAGGCGAGGAAGGTTACGTGCATCCTCCCCTCGATAACCAGATCGATGAATCTGCGATTTATAGCGATCGCTAGTCAATTCCGTAGCGGCGTTGCATGCAACGTCGCTATAAACCGATTTAATGCGTTTTTTACATCTATTCCTCACCAAAAAGGCTTTATTAATAAAAATTTGCATTTTATTTAAGTTATTTTAGACTTTAATCTTAAACCGCAAACATTATGACTGACCCGGCTAAAACACTTTGTCCTTATTGTGGTGTCGGCTGCGGCCTCGAAGTTTTACCGCCCGCCCTTCCCAATCGCCCGACTCTCCGCGATAGTGAAGGAAATCCTATCTGGCGCGTGCGAGGCGATCGCGATCATCCCTCCAGTCAAGGAATGGTCTGCGTCAAGGGGGCAACCATCGCCGAGTCGTTGGAGAAGGATCGCTTAAAATATCCCATGCTGCGAGACTCTCTCGATGAACCTTTTCGCCGGGTCAGTTGGGATGAGGCATTCGATCGCATTGTCAACCGCTTGCAAACCACGCGCTTTACGAAAGGAGTGGAGGGGATTTGCATGTATGGCTCGGGACAGTTTCAAACCGAAGATTATTATCTCGCGCAAAAACTGTTAAAAGGTTGTTTGGGGACCAATAATTTTGATGCAAATTCCCGTCTTTGTATGTCTTCTGCCGTGGCGGGATACATTCAAAGTTTTGGGGCGGATGGTCCTCCTTGTTGTTACGATGACCTCGAAGAAACAGATTTTGCTTTTTTAATCGGCACCAATACCGCCGAATGTCACCCAATTATTTTTAATCGCTTGGTGAAACATCACAAGCGCAACCGTAAAGTTAAAATGGTAGTGGTAGATCCTCGCCGCACTCCCACTGCCGAAAAAGCTGATATTCATTTAGCAATTAAACCGGGAACCGATATCGATCTTCTCAATGGTATCGCCCATTTGCTCATGCGTTGGGGCAAAATCAATAGTGTTTTCATGGATGAATGCACCCGCAATTTTCCCGCTTATTCTTCGGTGATTTGGAATTATCCCCCGGAAGAAGTGGCGAAAAAATGCGGCATTCGTTTTAACGATCTGCAAAAGGTAGCGCAGTGGTGGGCGAATAGCAAGCGCGTTCTCTCTCTCTGGTCGATGGGGATAAACCAATCCTCGGAAGGCACGGCAAAAGTGAGAACGCTGATTAATCTTCACTTAATGACAGGGAATATCGGCAAGCCGGGGGCAGGTCCTTTTTCCCTCACGGGGCAACCGAACGCGATGGGGGGACGAGAAGCTGGCGGATTGTCCCATATTTTACCGGGATATCGCCTCGTGAAGAATCCTCAGCATCGCGCCGAACTCGAGACGCTTTGGGAGTTGAAATCCGGTAGTATTTCTCCACAACCGGGGCTGGATGCGTGGGAGATGATTCGCGGTTTGGAACGCGGAGAGGTAGGGGTGTTGTGGGTTGCGGCGACCAATCCTGCCGTGAGTATGCCGGATATTCATCGCACTCAAGCGGCGTTAAAACTCTCACCTTTTACAATTTGTCAAGATGCTTACTATCCCACGGAAACCGCCGCTTATGCCCATGTTCTCCTACCGGCGGCGCAATGGGGAGAGAAAACGGGAACCATGACCAATTCCGAACGGGTTGTCACTTTATGCCCTCAATTTAAGCCTCGGGTGGGAGAATCTCGCGCAGATTGGGAGATTTTTGCCGAAGTGGGTCGCCGTCTGGGGTTTACCGAACAGTTTAATTTTACCGATTCGGCGGCGGTACATCGGGAGTTTGTGGAATTGACTCGCGATCGCCCCTGCGACATGACGGGCATTAGTTACGATCGCTTGCAAGCCGAGAAGACGATTCAATGGCCATGCGCTGACAGTCACCCGTCACCCGTCACCCGTCACCAGTTATCGGATACTGACGATCCATTACCGAATAATCGGGGTAAGCGATTGTATACGGATTTGAAGTTTCATACGCCGGATGGACGGGCGATTTTTGCGGCATATCATTCGCGAGGGTTGGCGGAACCTCCCGATGAGGATTATCCTTTGGTTCTCACGATTGGGCGATTATACGGGCATTGGCACACGCAAACTCGGACGGGACGCATTGCCAAGATCGTGAAAATGCACCCTCGTCCTTTCCTCGAAATTCATCCTCACGATGCGAGGAAATTGGGCGTTAAAAATGAGAACTGGCTGGAGGTGCGATCGCGGCGCGGGGTCTGTCGTTTGACAGCTAAGGTGACAAAGGCGATCGCGAAAGGAACGGTTTTTGCACCCATGCACTGGGGAGCGCTCTGGGCCTATGATGCGGAAGTGAATGCCCTCACTCACCCCGAATCCTGTCCCGATTCTTTACAACCGGAACTCAAGGCTTGTGCGGTACAGGTCAAAGTGATAACTCCCGAATCTATCGCCTCGGAACTTTCCGAAAGGCAAGATACACCGGAAACGATGCCGCGCGATCGGGTTACGGTTTAAAATAATGATTTTTTGTTAGCGTCCGAGGGCGTTCCAGAGTCCAGCTTCTCCCAAGGTTACGGGGGCTGTATCGGGGTTGCTGGCGCTAAAATTGTTACTAATGGCGATCGGGATGAGTCCGACGATCAAAGAGGCTAAAAATACGCTAATCACTAGCAAGTAGGGATGTTGGGCCTGATTCTCTAGGCTGCGATCGTGGCTGTGGGTATGGGTATTCATCTTAACGTTTCTCCAAAAGGCTTTTTTATTGTTCTTTTATGAAATGTAGCCAATGTTACAAAGTGATTTCCAGTAATGGTAACATTTTTTACAGTTTATTTACTCTACTTCATGTTGAAAGCGATCTCCGACAGAGAGCGATCGGGATTTTGGGGGATTGAGAAAAGCGATCGGAGTTAAAAAGCGCGATTAAATACTTCTTTCTTTTATCTCTAATATCTCTAATACTATTTTTCGATAATATTATGCCGATCGCAGAATTCATCAATAAAATATCTCAAGGAGATTGCCTCGAAGTGATGCAGCATTTTGAGAGCGAGTCTGTAGATATGATTCTCACATCTCCACCTTATGATAATTTGAGAAAATACAAAGGCTATGAATTTCCCTTTGCAGCGATCGCCAAAGAACTCTATCGTATCCTTAAGAAAGGTCGCGTCGTTGTTTGGATCGTAGGAGATGCAACGATCGCTGGTAGCGAAACCGGAACGAGTTTTCAGCAAGCACTATTTTTTAAAGAAATTGGATTTAATCTCCATGACACGATGATTTTTAGGAAAAGAAACCCAATTCCACAAATCTATCGAAAAAGATATAATAATGAGTTTGAATATATGTTTATTTTCAGTAAGGGACGAGTCAAAAAACATAACCCTTTGATGGTAGACTGCTTGCACGCAGGACTCAAACTTAACGGAACAACCTATAAGAATTATTCAAAACAGGAACAGAAAAGAAATAAAATGGCCGAACCTGTCAAACAACAAAAGATTAAAGGCAATATTTGGGAATATGTCGTCGGTAAAAATGCAGAAGACCAAGAAGCAAAAGGACATCCAGCACCGTTTCCTTGCCAACTGGCTAGAGATCATATTACTTCATGGTCGGATCGAGAAGATATCATCTTTGACCCGATGTGTGGGAGTGGTACAACTTGTAAAACTGCACGAGAACTGAATAGAAACTTTATCGGTATTGATATTAGCGAAGAATATTGTGAGATTGCCAGAAAACGAGTCAGTAATGTGCAAATGATATTACCATTGATGCCGTAAGTATTCAGATATCTGCTGTTCAAAAATAGAGATTTCCTCATCTTTAACTCAGGTTTTTCTCATTAACAAAGGAGAGTGTATAAGCAGCTTTATTGCATGACCTCAAAGCAACTATGAATAAGATTACAAAAATTTTACTCGGTACGGGAAGCGCGATCGCAATTTGTTGCGGGAGTTTCGTCGTCCATGCGGGGGGATGGGATAACTTTAAACTGCGCTATTTTCATTTAACCAGTTCTCTGCACGACCAAGACCGAGAATTTAACGATCTTCGCCAACAGGCGATCGCACTAAAAGAATCCAGTCGTATTGCTTTAGCCGATCTCCTCAATGGAGGACCGCCAAAAGACGGCATCCCCAGCATAAATGCCCCCAAGTTCGATACTGCAAAAACAACCCCTTTTAAGAGCAATGAAACGGTTATTGGTGTAATTATTAATGGGGAAGCAAAGGCTTATCCTTTTGGGATTATGAATTGGCATGAAATCGTTAACGATACCGTTGGCGGTAAAAACATTACTGTTAGCTATTGTCCTTTGTGCGATACAATTGTTGTTTTCGATCGCGATAAAACTTCTTTTGGCGTTTCTGGCAAACTCTATCAAAGTTGTTTGGTAATGTACGATCGCGCGGATGATACCTTATATTCTCAGCCTTGGGGAATGGGGATTATTGGGGCAAATGTTAACGAGAATCTCGATCGCATTCCAGCCGTTAAAACCACATTAGGAGAATGGTTAGAAGCACATCCCGATAGTAAAATTCTCTCTGAAGATACGGGACACAATCGAGATTATCAAAACTATCCTTACGGCAGCTACTATACCGACAATAATATTATTTTTCCCGTCCGCAATCAAGAGAAACGAGACTTACATCCCAAAGCCATTGTGAGTTATATTTGGGAAGCTGACCGAGAAACACCTCGCGATCGCTTTTCTGGCTCGAGTTTACAAGTTTCCCACGAAGAACTCGCACAAATTGGCGAAAAAGTCGTGCAATTTCGCGATCGCCAAATTCGCATAATTTGGGACGAAACGATGAAAACTGCACGTTTTGAAGAAATGGACGGAAGCCTCATTCCCAGTACCACCGCTTTTGCTTTTGTTTATCCCGCTTATTTTGGCAATTAGAACCAGATTTTCAGCAAAAATCAACTCGCCGGATCGGGTTTAAGTGGGAGAAAGAGTCGTCGTTTGCGAGAATATTTCCAAGCAATTCCGTCAGGATCTTTGCTTTTACTCCATTCCGTAAAACTCGGATCGGCTTTGCGTTTGCTAATTGTCCCAGAATGAACATCGAGACGCTTGGCTAACTCTGCTTGAATTAATGCGCTTTTTGCGCGATCGCTTTCTGTCGGTTTAAGAGGATTTTTTAATTGAGAAACTTCTTCGGTACTCATCGCTTCGGCATCGCGATCGCGATCGGGTTCGCTTTCCTCAAAAATACGTCCTAAAGCATTAGCTGTTAAGAAATAATAAACCGTACTTCCCTCATCATAATTCTTGCGTTGCGCCCCATATTCCCCCGCTTTTCGCTCTAAAAAACGCTGGGCGGCTTCTACTTTTAAATTCGCGGTTACAGATAAATCGATGGGCGTAATACAACCCTGTTTTTCTGCTAAGAGTTGATTGAAAAAAGGGGTCACTTGCTGACTCCATTGTTTCCAATGATAAGCCTGCCAAGTTTGCCAAATAATCCCTAATATTATCACGGCAACTAATAGCGGCCAGGCAGAATAAATAAAGACAACAACTAAGGCAAATGGCAAGATTAAAACTAATAAACTTGCGGCACTTTTTTCCAAGACTTGTCCGGTCATGATCCTTGGTGCAATTCTAGATCGGCAACGAGGGCAACTTTGCCCCTCTATAAATTAGTTTAAGGCGTATTGACCAGACTGGAACAATCGAGACGGGCAAACATTGCTTTTCTGGCTTGCAAGGCAAGAGAGTCGTCAAGTTTGCTTAAGGTTATTGCCTCTCCATACTTATGACGTAAGGCGGTTTGAATCAACCAGTCGGCAATAAAAGGATTTTTGGGCAACAAGGGACCGTGGGAATACGTTGCGATCGCATTGCCGTAAAATGCCCCTTCCCAGCCATCCTCGCCATTGTTGCCATAGCCTTTAATGACCTTGCCCAAGGGGGCAACTTTGCCTAAATAAGTGCGCCCGCCGTGATTCTCAAAGCCAATGGCAATAGGAGTTTCCCCTAACATTTCCCGCAACTCTTCGGCAAGGGGAGAAGCGGTAATTTCTAAAACAACATTGCCAATACAACGCGATGCCTCGATCCCGGGATGCTTGGTGACAAGATCGAAAACTCCCAACCCATCAATACGCTGCCCGAGGGCGGGTTCGTAATATTTGCCCAAAAGTTGCGGGGAACCGCAGGTAAATACACCGGGGGTGCCGCCGTCGATTTTGCTGCGAAATTTCTCGGCTTTTGCCCCTTGTAAGTCGCGCATAACAATTTCTTGCTGGCGATCTTGCGCCCCACCGCCGACAATGATATCAACGCGATCGAATTGATCGGCATCGGTTTGGCGATCGATCGGGACGATCGCCGCTTCAATTCCTCGCCACTGACACCGCCGTTGCAAGCAGATCGCATTACCGCGATCGCCATAGGTACTCATGAGTTTGGGATACAACCAGCCGATTTTTAACTCCATTGCCAATCTTTTCTCGAAGGTTTGCGGGATTTCTTTGCAATCTTAAGACTTTAAGGAGCGATCGGCAATTATGAACTGACAAAGGCGATCGCCTTATTTAGCTTATAAAAGTTTTGACAATTGCTTTACAAAAAAAGTCATGTCACATCCAACAGTGAATTATTCAGTATCCCCTTGAATCCTTCTTGACTATGAAGCTGTTCGAGAAATATCGCGTAAAAATGCGAAAACAATCCGCTCTTCAGGAATTCCTAATGCAATGAGATCGTCAGAAATACCCGCTTCAATTCCATCGTATTCAATCCAAACTTTTTCATCTCGAACGGTAACGTAAATAATATTACCGCGAATTCTGCGCCCTCGATCCCAGCCAGCTTGCATTAAAGCATAGCGGCGATCGCGATCGTCAAAGACCGTATCTAAGCGAATATCTCCATGAGAGGGTTTAAACTGGGCATAATAAGCAATAACTTTTTTGACAATTTCGCAATATTGGTTTACGGTATCCATTGTTTTACCTCGACTTTTTCAATATCAATGATAATAAGTTTGAGTGGTAGTTCGCTAATTACAAGTTTACCAATAGGTTCATTGAATAGCTCGTCATAAGTCGTGAATCGCATCTCTTTGAGGCATTGTTTTTTGATTAGATTCAGCTTATTTTAGCACGCGAGAATGCAAGATACAATTTCTTTTGCGATCGCATTGATTGGATGTGTCAATTTCTGTTATGATAGAAATGCTAATGCAAACAATAAATCGCACTCATTTAGAAATGGAAAAGTTTAATTTAGAACTTGCTAAAATGATTGCCAAATTGGAAAGCGATCGCCAACAGCAACGCTTAAAGAGAGTTCGCTATTCTTTGAATAATTTATCGATTTGATAAGATTAAATCGAGTAAAAATCGCGCTTTTCATTAGGTAGATTATTTATTGAGTTGCGAATGCGATCGCAGTCTATTGATTTTTTGAATTAATGTCCCAACCTTCTAATTATAGTTTATTTCACGAAAGAACGCTGCAAGATGCGATCGCTGCCTTCGAACAGAGTTTTCCTGAAAATCTCGCACAATTACAGCAGCAAAAAATACCAGATTGGATTGAAACCTTAAATTGCGGAACTCTGGATGAAATCAAAGAAATTTCTTTACATGGCGAGTTTTTACGAGATATTTTTCAAGATATTCTAGGTTATCGTTCTTTGATTCAAGGCACGGGTAAACAGTGGGAAATTGAAGCAGAATCAACCATTTCTGAGGGAAATGGATTTGCTGATGGGGCTTTGGGATTCTTTACGGGAAAAGCAGGAGAAAAAGGAAAGGCTAAATTAAAAGGGCGAATTATCGCACCGATTGAATTAAAAGGCGCAAAACAAAATTTAGATCGTCCCAGTGCTTCTAAAGGAGAATCTGCTGTCGATCAAGGTTGGCGCTATGCTAATTATAGCCCAGATTGTCAATGGGTTATCGTTTCTAATTATCGAGAATTACGCCTCTATCAAACCAGTAAAACGCCGAGTTATTTCCAGCGCTTTTATTTACAAGATTTAGTGAATTTAGAGACATTTAAACGCTTTTACTTCCTGCTGTGTCGGCAAAACTTTCTCCCTGCTGCAAATCGGAAAATCTCTCGGATCGATCGCTTATTGGCAGAGTCTAATGAGGCTGAAGAAGCGATTACAGAGGAACTTTATCGAGAGTATAAGACTACGCGCATTACGCTTGTAGAACATTTTCGCAATACGGCGAGAAAGGAGATTAAAAATCGGGATGCGGTATTAATTGAGAAGGCACAAAAGACATTAGATCGCATTCTATTTATTGCCTTCTGCGAAGATAGGGGATTATTGCCTCCGAAAACAATTCGTAAAGCGCACGATCATGCAGATCCTTATAATCCTAGACCGGTTTGGGAGAACTATAAAGCCGTTTTTCGCTGGGTTGATAAAGGAAATGAGGATCCGCCGATCGTGGGATATAATGGCGGGCTTTTTCGCAAAGATACTCTATTAGATGAGGAATTAAAAATTCCCGATACCCTCTGTTCGCAAATGAAATCTTTAATGCGATTTGATTTTGCAACGGAGATTTCTGTTGATATTTTGGGACGCATTTTTGAGCAGTCGGTCACGGATTTGGAGGAGTTACGCGCTCTTGCAAGAGGAGAGGGTTATAATAAGCAGAAAGGAAAGCGAAAAGAACGAGGTGTTTTTTATACGCCAGCTTTTATTACGCAATATATTATTAAGGTGACGTTGGGTAATTATTTGCAATCAAAAGAACGAGAATTGCGGGACAGATTGGATATTCGAGTGGGGAATGAGTTGGAGTTTTGGCAAGCCTATCGGGATGAGATTTTATTAAAAATAAAGGTAGTCGATCCGGCTTGCGGATCGGGGGCTTTTTTGATTGCGGCGTTTGATTATCTCTTGGCAGAATATAAGCGAGTGAATGAGGCTTTTTCAGGACTTATAGGGGAAAGCAAAGAAGATTTTGATATCGAGACGGCGATTTTACAAAGGAATCTCTATGGGGTAGATTTATCGGCGGAGTCGGTGGAAATTACGAAGTTATCGTTGTGGTTACAAACGGCAAAATCTCAGAAGCCTTTGGCGGATCTGGATGGGAATATTAAGATGGGAAATTCTTTGGTTAAAGATGTCAGGATCGATCGACACGGATTTGACTGGGAAAAAGAATTTCCCGATGTTTTTGCCAGGGGTGGGTTTGATGTCGTTATTGGTAATCCTCCTTATGTTCGTCAGGAATTATTAAAGCCTTATAAGGACTATTTTCAGACCCATTATCGTTCTTATCACGGGATGGCAGATTTATATACTTACTTTTACGAAAAAGGTATCAATTTGTTGAAGTCTGGCGGAATTTTATCGTATATTGTCACGAATAAATGGCTGCGATCGGGTTATGGGGAAAAGTTACGGGAATTCTTTGTAGAAAATAGCACGTTTGAACAGATTGTAGATTTCGGTCACGCACCGATTTTTCAGGATGCAGATACATTTCCCTGTATCGTGTCGTTACGGAAGCGGAAGCAGTCGGAAAGTTCGGTGTTAATTTGTCCGGTACCGCGAGAGGAGTTGGCGGAGATTAATTTACCGCAATACGTGCAGAAAGCTGGTTATAATGTATCTTGGTCGCGCTTTTCTGGGGAGGCATGGAGTTTAGAACAGTCTGAAGTTATGGCGCTGATGCAGAAGATTCGAGATATTGGAGTCCCGTTAAAAGAATTTGCAGGGGTTAAGCCTTATCGAGGTGTTTTGACAGGGTTTAATGAAGCATTTTTGATTGATGAAGAGACAAAAAATAAGATTGTTCGTGAAGATCCGAAATCTGCCGAAATTATTAAACCTTATTTACGTGGTCAGGATATTAAACGCTGGTCTCCAGAATGGGATAATCAATGGATTATTTTTACTCGACGAGGAATAGAAATTGATACCTATCCTGCTATTAAAATGTATTTAACTCAATATCGAACCCAATTAGAACCCCGTCCAAAAAAATGGGATGTGAAGAAAGATGGAAAATGGTTAGGTCGAAAAAATGGCAGTTATCAATGGTATGAAATTCAAGATACTGTAGATTATTGGCAATATTTTGAATCTCCCAAAATTATCTATCAAGTTATCCAAACTTTACCTTATTATGCCTTCGATGATTCAGGTTTATTTGGTAATGATAAAACCTTTATTTTACCCTGTTGCGATCGCTATATTTTAGGCTGCCTCAATTCACCGTTATTATGGTGGTACGGTCATCGAGTTTTCACCAAAATGCTCTCGGGTTCGATTTCGCCAATGGGATATTTATTTGAAACGCTTCCCATTGCCTCTCCTTCTGCACAAATTCGCCAAGAAACAGAAGAAATCGTCTCCCAACTCATCGAACTCACCCAAAATAATCAAAACGCCTATCAAGATGTTTTAGACTGGTTTAAAATCGAGCAAAATATCCTCAAACCGGGGAAAAAACTCTCCGACTTTGCCAAACTTAATCCAGATGAGTTTATGAAAGAGGTGAAAAAACGCAAACCGAACAAAAGTTTCAGCATTCACGAACTTCGTCAAACCCGAGAAGTTTATCAAGAATTCGCCCCTGTTATTCAAACCCGAAATATCAAAATAAAAACCCTCGAATATCGCCTCTCTAACCTCATTAATGCAGCCTATCAACTCACCCCAGAAGAAATCGAACTCCTTTGGAAAACGGCACCTCCAAGAATGCCGATCGCACCGCCTTAAAATCGTTCTCTCGTAGAGAAATTGGTAATATGATTGACGATCGCAACAACTTAACTGGAGTTGCGATCGCACCTATGGTTTAATTTCTTTAACCGCTTGCAATAAGGATACGCAAGACGCGATCGCAAACCTTCGCTGTAGTCGGAGTTACTGTTCACTATTCACTGTTCACTGAAAAATGGATTTACAAGTTTGGCCCGGCAAATCTTACCCATTAGGGGCAACATGGGATGGACAAGGCACAAATTTTGCCCTCTTTAGCGAAAATGCCACAGCAGTCGATCTCTGTTTGTTTGACGAAGAAGATCGAGAAACCCGCTTGCATCTCACCGAAAAAAATCACTTTATCTGGCACGGTTATGTTCCGGGAATTAAACCCGGACAGCGTTATGGCTACCGCGTCTACGGCAATTTTATGCCCAATGCTGGCGATCGCTTCAATGCCAATAAACTCCTCATCGATCCCTATGGGAAAGCGATCGCTGGGGATGTCGTCAACGCAGAAGCAATTTATGGCTATCCTTGGGAAACATCCGCCGAAGATATGGGCTTTTCGGAATTAAATAATGCGTCCTATATGCCGAAATGTGTCGTGATCGATGAGTCTTTTGATTGGGAAGGAGACGAATTATTACGCATTCCCATGTATAAAACAGTGATCTACGAAATGCACGTGCGAGGGTTTACCAAGCTGCATCCAGATATCCCCGAACAATTGCGCGGAACTTATGCAGGATTAGCACATTCGGCAGCTATTTCGCATCTCAAATCTCTGGGTATCACCGCCGTTGAATTACTCCCTATTCATCAATTTCTCACTCAACCCGGTCATTTAGAAGGCAAAGAATTAAGTAATTATTGGGGATATGATTCGATCAATTATTTTTCTCCTCATTCCGGCTATAGTTCTAGCGGTATTCTTGGGGAACAAGTCCAAGAATTCAAGGAGATGGTCAAAGCACTCCATAAAGCCGGAATTGAGGTAATTTTAGATGTAGTCTATAACCATACTGGAGAAGGCAATCATTTCGGTCCGACGCTTTCTTTTCGAGGGATTGATAATCAATCTTACTATCGCTTAGTTGAAGACCAAGAACGATATTATATGGACTTTACGGGATGCGGGAATTCTTTAAATGTTCGCCATCCTCAAGTGTTAAAACTCATTACCGATAGTTTGCGCTATTGGGTGCAAGAAATGCACGTTGATGGCTTTCGTTTCGATCTCGCTTCAGCCTTAGCGCGAGAACTTTATGAAGTCAGTAATTTGGCAGCATTTTTTAATATTATACATCAAGATCCTATTCTCTCGACCGTGAAATTAATTGCCGAACCTTGGGATGTGGGGGAAGGAGGCTATCAAATTGGGAATTTTCCCTTATTATGGTCGGAATGGAATGGTAAATATCGCGATACCATGCGGGATTTTTGGCGAGGACAAGAGAGTAGTTTATCTGAATTTGCCTTGCGTTTCACCGGGAGTTCTGACTTATACGAAATCAATGGACGCAAACCCAGTGCTAGTATTAATTTTATTACTGCTCATGACGGCTATCCTCTCAATGATTTAGTGAGTTATAACGATCGCCATAATGAAGCCAATGGAGAAGAGAACAAAGACGGCCACAATGATAACCGATCGTGGAACTGTGGTGAAGAAGGAGAAACCGACGATCCGGAAATTTTGGCATTGCGATCGCGTCAACGTCGCAATTTTCTCGTGACATTAATCCTTTCTGAAGGAGTCCCCATGTTATTAGGTGGCGATGAATTTGGGCGCACTCAACAGGGTAATAATAATGCTTATTGCCAAGATAGCGAGATTTCTTGGATTGATTGGAGTTTGGTACAAAAGAATAGTGAATTACTTGAATTTACACGCAAACTTATTGCCTTTCACCATCAAAACCCTGTCTTTCGGCGGCGCAATTGGTTTCAAGGTCGTGAAATTCATGGATCGGGAGTCCGAGATATTGCTTGGTTTGATTTTGATGGTCAAGAAATGACTGAAGAACAATGGCAAAAGGAATTTATTAAAACGATTTCTATTGTTCTCAATGGAGAGGAACTCGATGCCCCAAGCGAAACCGGAAAACGCATTGTTGGTAATAGTTTTTTCCTGTGTTTTAATACCTATCACGAACCGATTAATTTTCTTCTTCCTGAAGATTTGCAAAAATGGACATGGCAAGTCGTTATCGATACAACTGAGGCTCATTTTATCGATGCAGGTCAAATTTATAGTCAAGATGAAAAACTCCCTGTAACAGAGCGATCGATTCTCGTTTTACGCCGTTTATAAAAGAGTAATGGTGGGCAATGCTCACCATTCTCATTCATTAATAAATATTTTTATTTGTGCAAAGATAGGGCCATTTTTTTGAGGTTGAGATTACATTTTTTATTCTTCGCAACTAAATTGTTGTCAAAGGCATATTTTTTCCGTCATCCCCACCTATTGAGAAAAATTGTTATATTGAAAAATATTTTTTGAATTCTCTCTCAATTTTAAAGTCTGTGAAAGTTTTTCGCACTCTCCCAGCATCAACTCGTCGGAATTTTCTCTTTCTTTTTCTAACAGGGTTATGTTTTTGGGTGAGTTTAACGGTGCTTCTACCCACTCTTCCGCTTTATATTGAATCTCTTGGAGGAACTCAACAGCAAGTAGGTCTAGTAATGGGCAGTTTTGCGATTGGATTGTTGCTGCTACGAGGGATTTTAGGTCAATGGGCCGATCGCCGCAGTCGCAAGTTAGTCATCCAAATTGGCGCGATCGCGGTAGCTTCCGCTCCTTTTGCTTACCTCACAATTCCCTATTTACCAGCGCTGGTCGCGATCCGCGCCCTACATGGGATTAGCGTTGCTGGCATGACAACGGGATACAGTACTTTAGTAGTAGAATTATCTCCTTTAGAAAAGCGAGGCGAACTACTCGGGGCGATGATGCTGGTTTTGCCAATGGGAATGAGCTTAGGACCGGTTTTAGGAGGGTATCTTGTCGAATTGGCTGGCTATTCGGTTTTATTTCTCGTTTCGGGAATCTTAGGGATTTTTGCGGTTATTTTTGCCAGTCAAATTCGCGAAGAAACGCGATCGCAAGCCCTTTCTGCTCCCAAACCTAAAAAGCCTTTTGCCGCCTTAAATTCATTTGTGCGATCGCTTCTCGCAAACTTCATTTTCGCACGAGCAGGAGAACTTTTAAGAGGTCGCGCCCTGAGAACTCCTACTCTCATTCTTTTATCAGTAGGTATTATATTCGGAGCCTCAACCACCTTCCTGCCCTCATTTATTCGAGACACTGGAGTCAACTTTAATCCCGGCTTATTTTATCTGGCTTCTGCCCTTGCCGATTTTACCGTCCGAGGAAATGTTGGGCGGGCATCCGATCGCTTTGGACGAGGAATTTTCATTACGGGGAGTTTAGTATTTTATTTGTTGTCGATGACAATCTTAATCAATGCTCATACCATACCCGAGTTGATTATCGCCGGGATGGTTGAAGGAATTGGACGCAGTGGTGTGATTACAACAATGGTTGCTTTAGTTGCCGATCGCTCTTCGGTTGACGGACAAGGGCAAGCATTTGCCCTTTGTATTGGGGGTTTCGATCTCGGTATGGCAATGGGGGGGCCTCTATTTGGTTCTTTTGCGGTATTACTTGGATATCGCGGTATATTTTCAGGAGCGGCGATTGTTGCCTTGGTTGCAATCTTTCTTTTCCTCACTCAATCTAGTAAAAATATTCTTTATTCTTTTCGTTTTGCGACGGGTAGGAGTAAAGATATTTATGCTTTCAAAAGTTAGGTCTGGAATTTCTTCAATCGCGATCGATTGTTAATTTTGCGTAATTTTTCTGGATTTCAGGATGAGCTAGAATTGAAAAGAACGTATTATTGACTGCGATCGCGTATCTTCGAGTTTAGAAAAAATTTCCTCAGTCTGAGAAGGAATAAATAAAAAGCTATGAGTACTCTAACTTCTAATCCAACAAAAATTGCGCTTCCCTTAACAGCAGAGAAAATTGCTTGGAAAATTGCTCAATGGGAGGATTATGAAACTTGTCGCGATACAGAAACTCAGGAACGAGTTAAATTATACTATTGTGAGAATCGTCTTTTAGTAGAAATGGGTTCAGAAGGAATTAATCACTCGAGTATCAGCGATCTTTTGACGATGTTATTTTTTATTTGGTTCACTCAAAAACCAAAACAGAAATTTAGTTCATTCGGTCGCTGTTTATTGGAAAAATCAAGACAAAGTTCGGCGGCTCCCGATATTATTTTATATCTTGGGGAAGATTATCCGGTCTGGCATTCAGGAGAAAGACGTTATATCAATTTAGATCGATGGCGAGTCCCCGATCTCGTCGGAGAGATTTCCGATACAACTTTATCAAGCGATTTAGATGAAAAAAAGCATCTTTACGCATCTTTAGGCATTGCTGAATATTGGGTTATTGATGTAATTGGAAGACGAATTTTTGCTTTCCAATTACAAGAAAATAACCAATACCAAGAATGTCGAATTTCTCAAAGTTTAGTCGGTTTGCCGATCGCACTCCTCGAGCAAACACTTTCTCGTTTACAGTCAGAAGGCAACGGAAGTGCAGCCAATTGGTTTTCCCAACAAATTAATAATCTCGATATTGAGGTGAATGAGTCATGAAACTGCGATCGCAAAATCTCCCCTTAAGTTGTTAATCCCAATTCCCATTCTTCTAAACGTCCGCGATCGCCTACCGCGAAATCAATAATTTTTAACTGCCACGTCCCCGCACAAGGACGATTTTTGAGTTTCTTTAATAAAGGTGTTGTTTGCAAAGTATAAGTTTTCTGTAAAACCGTTTGCGAACCCAATGTACGATTTTGTAATAAAATTTCCTCCCCCGTCGGAGCTAGTAAGCTCACTTCAATATCTCCCAAAAATCCATGATTTACATAAACCTTGACTTTAATATCTTTGATATTACCGGTCTCTCGAATGCGAATTTTACTGGTAACACCTCGGGAATTATTGTCGGAGATCGTCACATTACTCGTGTTTTTTTCGCGCAAGGTACGAGAAACACTTCCCCCCGAACCCGGATCCGAACCTGGATCCGAACCCGAACCCGCATTCGATCGCTTTTTCGCCTCTTGAACTGCCTTATACGCATTCACCTTGCCATAACCGAACCATTGGGAATGCCCATTGCGATCGTAAGTTCCCAACTGCAATCCCAACTGAGGATCGCGATCGCGATCGATAATTTTATCCGCCGTCTGTTGCAAAATTTCCTTCACCTCCCGCGCCATCAAATCCGGATTTGCCGATAGTATCAACCCGGCAACCCCTGCCACCACCGGACAAGCACTAGAAGTGCCGCCAAAATCCCGGGTAAAATTCCCCGGATCGTAGCCAAGATTGCCCAAAATATCCGTCGTAAAAATTCCCAACCCCGGCAAAAACGTCCGCAGAGGGGGCGCAGTTTGAATAAATCCCGTTTGTTGAAACCACATCCCCGGAGGGGCATTATTACTGGGGGCGCAGACGGAAATATGTTTCCCCCAATTGCTATAAGCCGACTTTTTCCCCAAACTGCTACAAGCTGAAACCGCGATAACATCGGGATGTGCGGCAAACCCGCTCAACCATTCCGTCGGACCATTTAATAAATTTCCCTGCCAACCTCGTTCGTACACTGTCCCCTGTACCGGACGATTGGCATTGCCCGCCGCAAAGACAATAACACACCCTTTGCCGCCGCGTCCCTTGGTTGCGGCCCGATTAATTGCCGCTTTTTGCCGCATGGAGAGCGGGAAATATACCGTCGCCGCCCCCCAACTGCAAGACATCACGCCGGCTCCCTTCTGAATAACCCAATTGAAAAGCTGTTCGATGGAATTATCATCTAAATATCCCGTCGTCCGCAGGGGCATTAACGCGCAACCGGGAGCGACTCCGACCACCCCTTGACCGTTTTCCTCTGCCACAGCTACTCCCGCACAAGCAGTACCGTGACTCTCTTGAGAGCTATCAGGTTGCGGCGAAAAATCGCGATTTTTGAAGTCTCGGGCGGCAACAACTTTCCCCTTTCCTTGGAAATCTGGATGGCGCAGATCGATCGCATCGTCGGCTACAGCGACAATGGTCGATCGCGATCCTCGGGTAATATCCCACGCCTTCTCGACATCGATATGAGAATTCCCCGAAAGTTGATTGCCTTGGCGGTGATAGAGATACCACTGCTGGCGATAAAAATCGTCCCTTGGGGTATAAAAAGACTCCTCGCGCACGAGAACATTAACTTCGGCGGCGAGAATGCGATCGCTGGCTGCGAGGCGATTGGCTAATTTAATGGGATTTTCGCGAGACTGGGACGTGAGACGATAAACAAAAGCATCGGGGATGCCGTCGAGGGGCTGGAGTAACTGTAAATTAAAATGAGATGCGATCGCGTCTCGTTCCGACGCTTCTACCGTTTCGACAAACTGTACGGTTAACTCGTTGGTTAAATAAACGAGGGTTTCGGGATTTTTTTCTAATTGGTAGACATGACTAGCAAACGCCACCAAATCCAAGCGCCGTGCCATTGACATGACTCTTTCGAGGGCATCGGCTTCCACGAGAATTTCAATTAACTCGCTTTGAGGGATATCTTGATAGCGCAAGCGTCCCAACTCTGGCGGAATTTCTACGTCTGGAGACACGAGACGCAACGTCAGGCGATCGCCCACCTTTAATAAATTTAATTCTTCCCCGCCCCGTTGCAGAATCAAACCCACCCGATTTTCTAAAACATCGAGTTTGTCTAATGCCTCATTGTCTGCCATGAGTTGCCCCCTCCCTTGAAATCTTGAATAGTTTGAGCGCGATCGATGGTAATATTGCTCAATGTTTGCTTAATATTTGGTTATATTGATTGTGGCTTTTGCCCTCTAAACGATCCTATGCTATTCTCTCATGTCTTCTTTTCTCCCCGTCAGCGCTTAAATTTATTAAGTGTTTGTTTATTATGCCTCGCGCCGATCGCAATTGGGAGCGAACCCGCCCGAGGGCAAATTCCTGTTGAAGAATTTGAAGAATCCCCTTCTTTCATCCCCCAAGACAATCAAACTTTCCCACAAAATGACAGCTTGCTCAGTTTACCCGGTGGTCAACGTCTTTTAGAAGAAGCGAGTTTAGCAGTAGATGCAGGAGATTATGGGCTTGCTTCGCAAAAGTTGCAAGAGGCCAGACAAGTTTTTAACCAATTATCTAACTTTTACCAGCAATTGGCAGGGAGTTTTGCAGGCATTGATGGCAGTATCGCCGAACAACAACGCAAACAGGCTTTAGAAACGGCACAACTCCGCGATCGCGCCACATTCCAACTCGCTTTGGTTCATCGGGCGCAAAACCAACCAGAATTATCGGTTCCTTTATTAGTTCAGATCGTGCGATCGCAAAATCCCACCACAGATTTAGGCAAACGCGCTTATCAACAATTAGCCGAGTTAGGGTTTGAGGAATCTCAAGACACTTCCGAAGATTTTCGCCCTCTCCAACAAGCGGATAGCATTCTCAGCTTATCCGGAGGCAAGCGGTTTCTCGAAGAAGCAGAAGCCGCCGTCGAAGTCCAAAATTACAATCTTGCCGTCCAGAAATTAAAAGAAGCGCGGCAAATCTTCAACCAACTCTCGAATTTTTACCAGCAACTGGCAGGAAGTTTTGCAGGCATTAACAGCCGCACAGCAGAAGCACAACGGGTCAATGCTTTAGAATCCGCGCAGTTACGGGATGATGCTACCTATCAACTGGCTCTGGTTCACCGGGCGCAAAATCAACCGGAATTGTCGGTTCCTTTATTGGTTCAGATCGTGCGATCGCAAAATCCCACAACCAGTTTAGGACAGCGAGCTTACCAACAACTTTTGGACTTGGGCTTTGTGACGGTGCCTTTTCCCAGTCCCAGTGAAAATACCAGCAGCAATTAATCAGTCACCAGTCACCAGTCACCAGTTACCAGTTACCAGTCACCAGTTATCTATCTGTAGATGGATTCACTGGGATGGGTGGCATGACAGGAGAAAGACTCGATAAAATACGATCTATATCAATGTGATTATTGTGGGAGGTTTGATGGTTAGCTTAGCTGAGGTTGAAAAGACGATTCAAGAACATTTACCCGATGCTCGGGTGAAGGTCGAGGATCTGACAGGAGGCGGAGATCACTTGCAAGCAACGGTAATTTCAGCGTTATTTGCCGGGAAAACGCGAGTCAAACAGCATCAACTGGTTTATGGCGCGCTGAAAAGTGCGATCGCATCGGAAGCCATTCACGCTCTGGCCCTCAAAACCTATACCCCTGAAAAATGGGAAGCAACAGGGCAATCTTTGTAGCACGCCCTCAAATCGTTTTTCTGTATTTTGTTCAACCTAAATCCTTAAGGAGTGACTCATGACACCGGAACTTAAAGAACGTATTGACAGTATTGTTAACAAAGACAAAATTGTTGTCTTTATGAAAGGATCTAAACTGATGCCCCAATGTGGTTTTTCTAATAATGTCGTGCAAATTTTCAATACCCTCGGCGCACCTTATAACACCTTTGATGTCCTGATGGATAATGAGGTTCGCCAAGGAATTAAGGAATATTCAGAATGGCCGACAATTCCTCAGGTTTATATTAATGGGGAATTTGTAGGCGGTTCCGATATTGCGATCGAACTGTATCAAAATGGCGAACTTCAACAAATGGTAGAAGTGGCGTTAGCGTCTTAAGAGCATTCTTAAGTTCAGAATGAGCGATCGCATCATGGGTAATGAATAGCTTATTGCCCATGACCCACTTACACGCTCTAATTAATAATAATCCACCTCAACTTCGGGCTGAGGTAGAGCTAATTCAAAATTAGAAGGATCCCGCAAAAAACGGAAGGCTTCTTCTTCTAAACGGTGAATGAGATAGGGTTCGAGGGCATTGGTGTGACGGAGAGCGGCGATATATCCATCCATATACAATTGCAATTCGGTGAAACGGTTTCCTCTTTGCCAAGATTCCACCAAAGCATCAGTTAGTCTTTGATAGTAGCGAATGCACAGTGCGTCGGTTAACATAATCTTAAATTGAATTCGACAAGAGCCACTCAAGGCAGGATCCACGAGAAAGAGGTGGGGATCGCAGGAAAACTATTTTTTAAAACGCGAATTTATTCGATTTATTGTTTATATTCTTTAGTTTATCTCAATCTTTACGTTTCCGCTTCCGCTTTCTGAGGGAATTGTCGCAAGATCGAGCAAATTTGCTAGAGTATCAAGGATAACAACAATTTAATGTTAATTTTGGTAAAGTCACCGACATCATTTGCAAAGGGAATAAAGCTAAGGTGGGTTTGGTTCAAATTCTAATTATTCAAGGGAATCCTCACTTGCGATCGCTATTGGGATGGCATCTACAACAAGCTGGCTACGAGTGTCAGCAGGCCGATACTCTCGATCGCGCTCGGGGAATCCTAGCTCGCCGTCAGCCTCCTCTCGTGATTCTCGATTCGGATTTACCCGACGGGGATGGCATTGAGTTATGTCGTTGGTTATATCAGCAAAAACAGTCTTTGATCTTGGTCTTGTCGGCTCGCACAAATCAAAGCGATATTGTCGCGGGATTGGAAGCCGGAGCTGATGATTATTTAAAGAAACCCTTTGGAATGCAGGAATTTTTGGCGCGAGTGGAGACATTATTGCGACGCTTGCGGGTGACGAGTGCGCCGCTTTATTTAGATTATGGCGATTTGAGAATCGATCTGGTACAGCGTCGCGTGCGCTTGCAAGGAAATTATATCGATTTAACCCCGCAAGAATTTAGCTTGCTTTACGTCCTCGCTCAAGCCGAAGGAGGATCCCTAAGTCGTTCGGAGTTATTAAACCGCGCTTGGCCTGATGCGATCGACAATCCTCGCACCATTGATACTCATGTTTTATCCTTACGAAAAAAGTTAGACATAGAACCGCAACAACCGAGTTTAATTCAAACCGTGCGGAATGTGGGCTATCGTTTCAATCCCGAAGCGATCGCAAGTCACAATAAAAAAGCTAACGAGCAATCTATTCCCTCTGCCGATGCGCTGCAACGATTGGAAGCCGCTTATCAATGAGCAATGAACAATGAACGGCAGAGAGTAAAGTGTAGGGTGAAGATATAAATAGGGAGAATTTGCCAATTCTTCTGAGGAGATGTGAATTTGCAGAGAACGATCGCTGAAATTAATGATAAGATTCTCGCCTCAAAAGTGGTGGTGTGGACGGTCGAAGAACTGAAATGTCGCGTAGCTGAGATGGGAATTGCTCAAGTGGCGAAAACGGTTGATATCATTACAACAGGAACGTTTGAGCCAATGGAATCCGTTGGAGCCATCCTCAATCTCGGTCACACGGATCCCCCGATTAAAATTCGTCAATGTTGGTTGGATGGCGTTCCAGCTTACGCGGGTTTGGGAGCGGTAGATTTGTATTTGGGGGCGACAGCGATGGTGGATTATGGGGAAGGTGAAACGGAACGAATGACAGGCAAACCCGTTCCCATGCGAGGTGGCGGTCATGTTATCGAAGATTTGATTGCCGGGAAATCCGTGCATTTGCGAGGGACGGGACAGGTAACGGATTGCTATCCGCGTGCTTCTTGGGAAAGCACCATTAGTCAAAATACTATCAATCAGTTTTATTTATTTAATCCTCGCAATCTCTATCAAAATTTTATTGTGGGTGTAAATGGCGGCGATCGCATTCTTTACACTTATCTCGGTCCGTTGCATCCTCAGTTTGGCAATGCAGTTTATGCGAACCCGGGAGCGATTTCCCCTCTCTTCAACGATCCGGATTTACAAACCATTGGTATCGGCACGAAGATTTTTTTAGGGGGAGGTGTTGGCTATATTACCGGGGAAGGAACCCAACATTTTCCCTTACAAAAGCGTTTGGAAAATCGCACGCCGATCGGTCCGGCCATTACCTTAGCCGCGATCGGCGATGCCAAGCAAATGAATTCTCGTTGGGTGCGAGGCTGTTATTTCCAAAATTACGGGCCGGCGATCGTGCTAGGAATCGGCATACCCATTCCGGTTTTAAGCGAAGAAATTATTGCTAAATGTGCGGTGCGAGATGAGGAAATTATTGCCCCTGTCGTGGATTTTGCCATTCCTCGACGAGTGCGCCCGACCTTTGGCTCTGTAACCTATGCCCAACTCAAAAGCGGTCGCATTACCCTACAAGGGCAAACCGTCCGCACCGCCCCCCTCGCTAGCATTCGCCGATCTCGTCAAGTGGCCGAGGAACTCAAACAGTGGATTGAAACGGGACAATTTACCTTAACGAAACCCGTTGCTCCGATTCCGAGCGATCGCACTTTCTTATCCCAAGATCCGGCTATTTCTTGAACTGCTCCCAATATGGAGGACGCAACGAGCAAAACCTTTCTCATTGTCTAAAGTCGCGATCTCTGACTTTCCCCCTTCTCCAAAGTCCGGCATAATTGATAAGACGAATACAAATAGTCGGAAGCGAGTCGAAAACAGAATGAGCAAAAAGCGCATCCTTTCTGGGGTTCAACCCACAGGAAATTTACATTTAGGAAATTATTTGGGGGCAATTCGTAATTGGGTAGCAGCGCAGAACGAATATGATAATTATTTTTGTGTGGTCGATCTTCATGCCATTACCGTTCCCCACGACCCGAAAAAACTCGCAAAAGATACGTATACGATCGCGGCGCTTTATCTGGCTTGCGGTATTGATTTAGAATATTCTACTATTTTTGTTCAATCTCACGTTTCTGCTCATGCTGAACTCACTTGGCTTTTAAATTGTGTTACGCCCCTTAATTGGTTGGAGCGGATGATTCAATTTAAAGAAAAAGCTGTTAAACAAGGAGAAAATGTCAGTGTGGGTTTGCTGGATTATCCCGTGTTAATGGCGGCAGATATTCTGCTTTACGATGCCGATCTCGTTCCGGTGGGGGAAGACCAGAAACAACATATCGAATTGACTCGCGATATTGTCATTCGCATGAACGACCAATTTGGCAAGAAGAAAAAACCCGTTCTCAAACAACCTGCCCCCTTAATTCGCAAAGATGGGGCGCGGGTGATGAGTTTAACCGACGGGACGAAAAAGATGTCAAAGTCAGATCCTGCGGAAATGAGTCGTATCGAACTTTTGGATCCTCCCGAAGCGATCGCTCGCAAAATCAAGCGCTGTAAAACCGATCCCCACAAAGGACTCGAATTCGATAATCCCGAGCGCCCGGAATGCCAGAATCTCTTAAGTTTATATATGCTCCTCTCCGGCAAAACCAAGGAAGAGGTCGCCGCAGAATGTCAAGATATGGGTTGGGGGCAGTTTAAACCCCTCTTAACCGAAACTACTATTGAGGCACTCAAACCCATTCAAGAGAAATATGCAGAGATTATGAGCGATCGCGATTATCTCGAAACTATCTTGCGCGAAGGTCGCGAGAAGGCAGAATTGAGCGCCAATGAAGTTCTCGGACGGGTAAAATCTGCTCTCGGCTATTCTCTACCGCTTTAACAGTTATCAGTTATCAGTTACCAGTTATCAGTTAGGGAACAAAGAACAAAAATGCTCTTTCGTCAAGCTGTTGAAAATCAAGAATTTTTAATTACAGCCGAAGTGATGCCCCCGAAAGGAGGAAGTGTTACCCATACTCTCGATATGGCTCGACTCCTCAAAGGACGAGTTCACGCGGTTAATGTCACAGATGGCAGTCGGGCTGTGTTGAGGATGTCTGCACTGGCTGTCTCGGCCATTCTCGTACAAGAGGGAATTGAACCGATTTGCCAATTTGCCTGTCGCGATCGCAATGCGATCGGATTGCAAGCGGATTTGATGGGTGCTCATGCTCTCGGTATTCGCAATATTTTAGCGCTCACTGGCGATCCGGTTAAGGCTGGAGATCACAAAAAATCTAGAAGTGTTTTTGAGTTCGAGTCGGTTCGTTTATTAAAGGTAATTGATAAGTTAAATCGCGGTCTTGACTTCAACGAGAAAAATATGCCGAACGATCGCCTCGATTTATTCGCAGGAGCAGCCGTCGATCCGCAATCTAAAAGCTGGTCGGGTTTACAACGACGTTTCGAGCGTAAATTAGAGGCAGGAGCGCAATTTTTTCAAAGTCAGTTGATTACCGATTTTGAGCGCCTCGATCGATTCATGAAAGAAATCGCGATCGGGACAGATAAGCCCATTCTTGCAGGGATTTTCTTGCTCAAATCAGCAAAAAATGCCAAATTTATCAATCGCAACGTTCCGGGGGTCGATATTCCTCAAGAAATCATCGATCGCCTCGCCGCCGCCGAGGAACCGTTACAAGAAGGGGTAAAAATTGCCGCAGAACAAGTGAAACTCGCTCGCAATTTCTGTCACGGCGTTCACTTAATGGCAGTTAAAAGAGAAGACTTAATCCCCAGAATTCTCGATCTCGCTGAAATCTCACCTGTAAACCAACTCGATATCGGGAGCGGCGAATCCCGAACCGCGTCGAAAATCTCCGGGTTGGACTAATCTCTCGGTAGGTGCTGTTTGTCCGAACCATTCACGATCGCGCTTTCCAAAAGTGACAAAGAGGAATATTGTTGTTCACTGTGCGTCTCATTATGATTGACTCAACTGGCAGATAAACTCATTGCGTTGTCAGAAAACGATCTTTTAACTCTTTGTAAAATTCTGGGGATAAATGCGATCGCACGGCCTTATCATGCCATTGTTTCTAAAATCTAGGGAAAAAAATTATTAACAATGCTTCAGATGGAAGCGAATTTTTTTAAAGTATTAACAAGTCAAGAAATCGCCAAGCTCAGTGGCGAGCTTCTCGCTGATGTTGAAAGAGCCAAGATGCCTCAGAGCGATCGCGCAGAACTCGCGGAGTCTCTCGAAAAATTTAAGCATGACTGGGAAAGAGCCTTTGCTCACTTTGGATCTAGCTATTGTGGGGAGTTAAGTTATCGAGACTTACTGATTGGTTTTCAAGAACAAATAGCAGCGAAGGTTAAAAAATGGTTGCCCGAGACCGGTGAAGGACAAAAAGCAATTGAGGCGATCGCCTCAATGTTGCCCATACTCAAAACACCTAAGTCGAAACCGATAAATTTGCGTCTCTTAGCAAGGCTTAAATTGGGAGTGAAACCCATACTCCACTGGAATGCTCGCTATCGCGTTACAAAGCACTTTCAAACAACTCCTCAGACGGAATCATTACCCGAAAGTTCGCCGCTTTTAGAATTCTTTCGTACTCCTGTAACTCCCCAAGAAGTCTGGCAGAATCTCTTATCAGAACGACAAAGCGTAGAAGAATTCTCTCAGATATTACAAAAAAGCATCGCCCTCAAACAACTCGAGGAAGACTTTTCGCGACCAGAATTCGATCGCCCTATCTTTATCGTCTCTGCACCGAGAGCAGGCAGTACGCTTTTATTTGAGACACTCTCTCAGTTTGCCGACCTCTGGAGTCTCGGTACGGAGAGCCATGATATTCTCGAAGCCATTCCAGCACTTCACCCCACCGCTCGGAATTATAGTTCCAATCGTTTGACAGAGGCTGATGCTTTACCTTATATTGGACTTACTCTAAGGGAAGGTTTTGCTCGACAATTACGCGATCGCTCTAAATCAGCATATCTTAACTTACCCATCGGGCAGCGTCCCGAAACAATTCGCTTTTTAGAGAAAACACCGAGAAACGCCTTGCGAGTTTCTTTTCTCAAAGCAGTTTTTCCCGATGCACTGTTTATCTTTCTCTATCGAGAACCGCGAGCCAATATCAGTAGTATTATAGAAGGGTGGAGATCTCGTCGTTTTATTGCCTATCCGTCCCTCCCGAGTTGGCCGTATCGAGATTGGAGTTTTCTTTTGATCCCCGAATGGTCATCTTTAAAGGAGTCTTCTCTCGCGGAAATTGCAGCCTATCAATGGAAAGCAGCCAATGCTTGCATTATAGAAGACTTACAAAAGATGCCTCCCTCTGCGTGGTGCAGCCTGCGCTATCGTGATTTGACGAGCGATCCCAAAGAAACCATAACAAAAATCAGTCAATTTGCCGGATTGAGTTGGGATGAGAAAATAGAAGGAATTGTTTCTCAATCTTTGCCTATTTCTCGCATGAGCTTCTCTAAACCCTCTCCCGACAAATGGCGAAAAAATGAACGAGAAATTCTTGAAGTTCTACCTATTATTGAACCGATTGTCAGTCTTGTAGAAAGTGAAAATTTATGTTAGTCTCCTATACTCACAAATTTATTTTTTTTCACGTCGCTAAAGTCGCAGGAACGAGCATCAGAGAAGCCCTCAAAGATTATTCTCAAGAACCAGATAAATTTAAAATCGCTCGCCCCCCTAAAATAGTAGGAGATAAACCCAATCCACTTTACGAAATGTGGTTCAATTCGTTTTGGCATGCGAAGGCAAGAGATGCTCAAAAACATCTTTCCCCAGAAGTTTACAATAGTTTTTACAAATTTGCTTTTGTGAGAAATCCTTGGGACTGGCAAGTCTCTATGTATAACTTTATGATTAAAGAAAAGATTTATGAAAACAAGAGACCTTGGGTAACATTTACAGAGTATTTGGACTGGGTCGCGAGAACAGAAAAGCCTTATCCCATGGGAACACCTAAATTACAAAAAGATAATATCACCGATAAAAATGGAAAAATAATTGTTGACTTTATCGGACGCTATGAAAATTTAACACAAAATTTTCAATCTGTCTGCAAACTGCTTAATATTGAAGCAAGTTTGCCTCATGTCAATCGCTCGAGTCAAACTCAACGAGATTATCGGAAATATTACAACGAAACAACTAGAAAGTTGGTTGAAGAACAATTTAAGGAAGATATTAAATTGTTTGGTTATGATTTTAATAATGAGAATAACCCTCTGCAACCTTTGGCAATTTCTTAAGTATTGTAAACTGAAAATAATTTATGATTGAGAATTATTATTTAGGAGGTTGTTGTCTATAAAAGAATAAAATAAAAAAAACATGAATTTTACTTGACAAAATAATCACATGAATTAAGCTAAAGACAATAGCTCCTAGCATTATCAAGAATTCTAGAGCGAACACTCAATAAACTTACTCGGATGAACTTAATCGACTTACCAGCAGAAGCCGTCCTTGACTCGGATCTTAAGTTTGAAAATTCTTTTTGTGAGTGTTGGCTGCAACCCAAATCGATTCTCTTAACAGGAGCAACAGGATTTCTGGGGACTCATCTACTCGACGAACTGCTCCAGAAGACGAAAGCAATAATTTATTGTTTAGTTCGTTGCAGCGATTTTGAAGCCGGAAAAGAACGCATTCAAGCGAGCTTAAATCATTATCTATTGTGGAAAGAAGAATTTCACGCTCGAATTATTCCCATCAAAGGAGATTTATCTAAACCCTTTTTTGATTTATCTCGAGAGCAGTTTGCCGAATTAAGCGATCGCATTGATGTTATTTATCATAATGGTGCATGGGTCAATTCGTTTTATCCTTACGCAACATTGAAACCCACCAATGTTTTAGCGACGCAAGAAATCATTCGCTTAGCCAGCTACCCCAAAACAAAACCCATTCATTTTATTTCCACGATCGGTGTTTTCTTTAGTCCTTATTATTTTACAGATAATTTCATTCAGCAAACCATAAAAGAAACCGATATCCCAAAATCCGAAAATCTCAAAGGAGGTTATAAACAAAGTAAATGGGTAGCCGAACAGTTAATCATTATGGCTCGCGATAGAGGTTTACCTGCTTGTATTTATAGACCGGGAAGAATCTTAGGACACAGTAAAACCGGAATTATCGGTAATCTTAAAGATTTACTTTGTCTAGTTCTCAAAGCCTGTGTCGCGATCGGGAAATTTCCCGATGTAGAAACAACGATTGATATCGTACCAATGGATTATATTAGTCAAGCGATCGTCTATTTATCTCAAAAAAAACAATCCTTCGAACAAATGTTTTTTCATCTCTTAAACCCTCAGCCTGTTTCTTGGAAAAATTTAATTCAGGGAATTCAAAGTTTAGGTTACAATTTAGAAGAAGCCGATTATCAAACATGGGTCGAGGAGCTAAAAAAATATGCAAAAAACAAAAATGATAAAGAATTGTACTCAATTTCTCGATTATTTTTTAACTCGCAAATCAAGTTATTTTCTCAAAAACCGCTCTTTGATACTCGCCAGACTCGAGAAGGATTAATCGATACATCAATTACCTGCCCTCCAGTAGATCGGCAACTCTTATCTACCTACTTGTCGTATTTTCAAGAAAGTGGATATATTCCCGTCTGCGATCGCAATTAACATCGTGTTATTCGCAAGTATTATTTGCAATTGATTCTCCCATTTAGCTACTATCTCAAAAGCTCACCTTCAAACATAAAAATGATGAACGAAAAAACTTACGATGTTGTCATCTGCGGTGCTGGTTTAGCAGGTTTAACCCTAGCCAGACAATTGAAACAAGCAATGCCATATCTATCTGTGCTAACCATTGATAAACTCAACCGTCCGTTACCAGAAGTGGCTTTCAAAGTTGGAGAATCTACCGTAGAGGTAGGTGCTTGTTATCTGGCTAATACGATCGGTCTTAAAGACTATCTTGAAAAACATCATTATCCCAAACTAGGAATTCGCTATTTTTTCGGTGATGGACGCAAAGCACTCCAAAAAAGACCCGAGTTAGGACTATCAAAATTTCATGCACCAGAATCTTATCAAGTGGATCGTGGGAAATTGGAAAACGATCTCAGGCAGTTTAATTTAGAAGATGGCATTGACCTCCTAGAAAACTGTTCGGTTAAAGATATTAACTTAGCTGAAAATGAGCAGAATTTGCATCAAATTGTTTACAGTAAAACAGATACGAAAAAGATAGAAAGTGTTAGGGCTAAATGGGTCATTGATTCAATGGGTCGCCGTCGATTTTTACAAAAAAAACTGGGATTGGCACAGCCGAATAGCGATCGCTATAGTGCTTCTTGGTTTTGGGTCGATGGTCGTTTGGATGTCACGGATTTTGTCTCTCAAACCGAACGAGAATGGCACGATCGCGTCCCCGAAAAGAATCGCTACTTTTCCACAAATCATCTCTGTGGTGATGGCTATTGGATTTGGATCATTCCTCTCTCCACAGATGCGACCAGCATTGGTATTGTCGCTCACGAAGATTTCCATTCTTTTGAGTCTTATCATACCTATGAGAAAGCCACGCAATGGTTAGAAAAACACGAACCTATCTTGGCAGCATGTCTGACCCAAAAAACGCCGAGAAAGTTTATGAAAATGCCTAAATATAGCTACACCTCAGAACGAGTATTTTCATTCGATCGCTGGGCTTGTATCGGCGATGCCGGCACATTTCCCGATCCTTTCTATTCTCCCGGAACTGATTTTATTGGCTTTGCAAACTCCTCGATCGTTAACATGATCGAACTCGATCGCAAAGGAAAACTGACTAAACAGATGGTGAACGCAGCCAACCGATTTTACTTAATTTATCAACAGAGCATCGCTAAAAATATTCAGACCATGTACCACTGTTTGGGGAGTAGTTTAGTGGGAACAATGAAGGTAATTTGGGATACGTTAGCTGCATGGTCATTCAGCGCACCGTTAATGTTTAGTCAAATTTACCTCCACTCCCAAAAACGCAGTAGAATCTATAGCAACTCTGGGCAGTTCTTCCTCTTAACCAATCGGATTCAACATTTCTTTCAAGATTGGTCATCTCAATCTTCAGGTAATATTTCCTTTGAATTTATTGATTATTTAGCACTCCCTTTTATTAAAGAGTTACGAGAACGAAACTTGCAACTCAATCGGACAGAAGAAGAACTCATTCAAAATCATAGTGCTAACATCAAACTCTTTGAAGAATTAGCGCAAGTTGTTTTTATTATCGCTGTTGCTGATGTGATGCCAGAACAATTGCCTCAAATCTTATCTGCGGGATGGCTTAATGCTTGGGCGATCGGTTTAGATGCCAATAAATGGGAGAAAGATGGATTGTTTAAACCCAAATCATCTCCTCGGGATTTACAACACATTCTCAGCCCTCTTCAGAACAGTTTTGGCATAAAAATACTCGAGTTAGAAAAACAATTTTTGGAAGCCAAATCGGAAAAATCAATGGTTCTGAGCTAGGTCAATCAAAACCGAACACCTAGAAATTTCACACGCTCTTGAGTTTATTGGGATAATTCAGAATCGGGAGATTTCTCAGAATGGGCTACAAACAAGTAAGGGAGTAAACAAATGCAAGCAAAAGACCTAGAAATAAAAGCAAACAGCAAACTCATGAGGGCAGACTTAGATGAATCCTTAAAACGAAGTCACATCGAGCCAGCCAGTCTTAGCACCTTTCAAAGAGTTTTGCTCACAACAGATGGGACGGTAACAGAAATGTTAGAAGCCTATTTGTTAGAAAATATGAAGGTTGTTAAATTGGGAGAAGGTTTGGTTTCGACTGTCCAAGAAATTCCCTTGTTAGACTTACCCAGAGGTACGAAAATCATTGAAAGGAAAATTTTGCTGCAAGGAAAAATCAGCCACAAAAATTTTCTCTATGCGGAATCTATTATCGTGCCAGAAAGACTCGATGAAAAATTTCAAGATGGTTTGTTAAAATCTAAAACTCCCATCGGTAAACTGTGGTTGCAATACAAAGTTGAAACCTTTAAAGAAATTGTGGACTCAGGAAAAGAACCTTGTGGGAAACTAGCCGATTACTTTTTAGTAGACAAAGACGATAAGATTTTGTTCAGAACTTATCTCGTTTTTACGAACCGCAAACCCGTGATGATGATTACAGAAAAGTTTCCGGAAACTTACTTCCGCAATTAATAGAAATGTCGGCATGTTTCGCGATTCATTTTTAAATCGCGAAACATCCTTACTCTTTTGCGATCGGTCTAAATAATTCACTTTTCAATTTTTTAAGAGAGATAGTTAAATGGAAAAAGCTGAGTCTCACGTTTTTTATTCAATGGGTTTAAATAAGTCATATCCAACCTTAGAAAGCGGCAAAGGTGTTTATGTCTATGACTCTGAAGGTAAACGTTATTTAGATGGAATTGGAGGAACTCATGTTATTTCCATCGGGCATGGGGTTGAAGAGATAAGTGAGGCAATGGCAGAGCAAGCCAAAAAAATTTGCTTTGCGAACAAAGCTCAATTTACCACCGAAGTTCAAGAACATTTGGCAGACGCGATCGCGGCCATGGCACCGGAAGGAATGAACCGAGTGGCTTTCGCTACAGGAGGTTCAACTGCCAATGAAATTGCCGGTCAACTTGCCCAGTATTACTATAAAGAACGAGGAAAGCCCAAAAAACAAAGGATTATTGGACGTTGGCACAGTTATCACGGACGAACTACAGCGACCCTCGCGATGTCAGGGAGTATGTTTGTCAGAAAAGAACTTGTTTACAATTTTGATTTTCCTCACATTCAAGTACCTCACTGCTATCAATGCCCTTATAACCTGACTTATCCAAGCTGTCAGCTTGCTTGTGCCGAGGATCTCGCGACAACCTTAGAGCAAGAAAATCCTGACACGATCGCCGCGTTTATTGCCGAACCCATTGTGGGAGGAGCAGGGAGTGCGATCGTCCCTCCTCCGGGATATTACGAAAAAATTCGCGAAATCTGCGATTCTTATGACATTCTTTTTATCGCAGAAGAGATTGTTACGGGGTTTGGACGAACGGGGAAAAATTTTGGCATTGAACATTGGAACGCAATTCCCGATATTATCTCGGCAACCAAAGCCTTGAGTAGCGGCTATGCTCCCATTGGTGCAGTAATTTTGCACGATCGCGTTTGGACAACTTTAAAAAATGGCACGCGACAAGTGATTCCCACCTCTTTTACCTATGCAGGACACCCTATCAGTTGCGCCGCGGCCTTAGCGGTGCAGAATTATATTGCCAAACATAATTTAATTGAGCAATGTGCTGCAAGAGGAGAATATCTCAAGCAAAAATTAAAAGAACTTGCCGATCGCGAACCGTTAATTGGCGATGTAAGAGGCAAAGGCTTATTATTGGGGGTTGAATTTGTGCGCGATCGCGCTACCCACGAACCCTTTTCTTTTGACAAACAACTTACAAAAACAATCGTTAAAACAGCTTTGGACAACGGACTCATTATTCGAGGCAGAAACGGTACAGGTACAAGAAAAGATGGAGATCATATCTTGATTTCTCCTCCTTTTATTATCACTGAAAAGGAATGCGACGAACTCGTAGAAATTTTGGCAGCAACGATCGCGCAAGTCAAACAATCCCTCAATTTGATTGGTGTTGAATAATTAAAGATTAAAAATTAGGAAAAACGGCCATGACCGCCCAAATCGTACCACAAACGAAAAACGCTCCCCACCTTCCCGAATCGAACGATCCTCCCAGACAACTGAGCGATCTCGTTGTCGATTATTTAGAACTTTTGGGCGTTGAATATGTCTTTGGCGTACCGGGGGGACATATTGCCCCCCTCTACGAAGCCCTCGAACGAAGCGATCGCCGAGGGGGAATACGGGCAATTCTCTCTCGTCAAGAAAGTGGAGCGGCTTCAATGGCGGATGGCTATGCACGAGAAACCGGGAAAATTGGCGTTTGCTGTGCCACCACCGGGCCGGGGGCAACTAATCTGATTACAGGGATTGCATCCGCCTACAGCGATCATATCCCCATCTTGGCGATCACCGCCCAAACCCTATTGCCCAAATTTGGAGTCGGTGCTTTCCAAGAATCATCTCCAGATTGGCTGGATACCGCCAGAATGTTTGACAACTGTACTCGCTACAACACGGTGGTTACTCATCCCAAACAACTAGAACATAAACTGATTGCGGCGTTGAAACACGCTTGGCAATCTCCTCCGGGTCCCGTACATCTCAGCGTTCCTGTGGATGTGTTTCGCGCCCCGGCTCCTGCCTCGATAAGCTATCCCCATATTCATCAGTTATTAACCAAACCAGCTTTTGCCGACTTAGCAGCGATCGCAGAACTCAGTCAAATGCTGGAAAATACATTGCTTCACCAGCGTAAAATTGTTTTACTCGTTGGCGAAGATTGTCGGGAAGCCCCGGAAAAAATTGTCGCATTTGCTGAATTGATAGGAGCAGAAATTGTCACGACCCAAGGAGGAAAATCCTGCATTAATCCTTATCATCCCTTCTATAAAGGCGTTTTTGGTTTTGCCGGACATCAAAGCGCCCGTCAAGCCCTAACCGATGAATCTGTAGATTTAATTCTTGCCGTGGGGACGACTTTGGGGCAATGGGCAACCTCGACTTGGGATAAGGCACTTTTAAATGAGAAACTGGTGCATATTCATCACGTCAATAGTTATTTTAGCCGCTCCCCGATGGCACGCTTGCACGTCTATGGCAATATCGAGATGGTGTTTACAGAATTGCTAACCCAGTTGAAAAGTTCTCCGGCGATCGGGACATCTTTCCCCACCGAAGAGGTATTATCAGTAGCGAGTACTCGGGAAAAACCACCGCAAATCGAAGTTCAAAAACCAGAAAGCTATTACAGTGACGCGACACCCATTCAACCCACCCGGTTGATATACGAAATCATGCAGCGTTTTCCTGAAGAAACTCGCTTTCTCATCGATACGGGGAATTGCATGGTTTGGGCGTTTCATTATCTCTTTCTACCCTATCCCGAAAATTATCGCTCCTCGGTAGAACTGGCGGCGATGGGTTGGGCGATCGGAGGGTCGGTAGGGACGGCTTTAGGTACGCCTAAAACTCCGGTGGTTTGCATAACAGGAGATGGCAGTTTTTTGATGAATGGACAGGAAATTACGGTGGCGGTGGCAGAACAATTGCCGATTATTTTTATAATTTTAAACGATCGCTCCTATGGCATGGTCAAACAAAGACATCGCCAAGTCGTAAAAGATGGTTTGGGATTTGCCATTCCTTCTGTAGATTTTAGCTTGATGGCACAGGCAATGGGGGCAAAAGGTTACAGTATTCGCAAACCCGAAGATTTTGAGCAGTTGGATTATGAAGCAATTTGCAACGATTCGGGTCCAACGGTGTTGGACGTGCATATCGATCCCGAAGAATTATCCCCTTTGGGAATGTTTTAAAATCTTTGTTCTTCCTATTTTATGTTAGAGATCGCGATGAAAGTGAAAGAGAGAATTTTTATCAATTCCTTACCCAAAAGCGGCACCCATCTTTTAGCCAAAGCGATCGAGATTTTTGGCTATGAAGAGCATTTTAGCGATCGCCCCAATCTTGAAGATGACTCAGAATCAATGACCCCAATTCTGTTAAATCGGCGCGAGGTTTTCAAGGCTTTAAACAAAGAAAATCTTGCCCCCAATACAGATGAAGGAATTAGTATCGGCGCTTTAACTAACTTGTTTGTCGAACCTTCCATTTTAAAGCGATGGCTCGATGCCATTCAACCGGGAAAATATATTCTCGGACATATTCCTCAAACTCCTCTTTTGCATCCCTTATTGGATGCGATCGCTTATCATCACGTCTTTATTATCCGCGATCCCCGAGCTGTTGTTGCTTCTTCGATTCCGTTCTTTTTAGATACTGGAAAAATGCCCGCCAGACATTTTTTAGAAGAGGATATCAAGCCCTTATCACCAAGCGATCGCGTTAATTTTGTGTTAAATGGAGGCTATGCCCAAAACGCAGATGTCACCATTAAAAGTTTTGCGGAAGTTTATCGCTCGATGTTGGCATGGCGCGATCGCCCCGGTTGTTTATTCTTGCACTTTGAAGATTTAGTGGGAGAAGCAGGGGGAGGAAGTAATGAAAAACAAATGCAAGCGATCGAACGCATTGCTTTACATTTGAAGGAATCCTTTGATGATAAGATCGCCGCCAAAGTTAAAGAGATTTATAATCCCAATTCCCGAACTTTTAGAAAAGGACAGATCGACAGTTGGAAAACTTCCTTAGATGCTAAACTCGTTCAACGTCTTATTGAATATTGTCAGCCTCTTTGTCTTGAGGCTGGATATCTTAATTTTTAGGATAGTAATAGAGCGGTAAGGTATTTCGCTCTTAAAATAGGTGTTAACCCAGTGATGTTTCTCACCTAAGAAGCGCACACCAAAATAGCCAAGTTAATGTTCTGAAGTTATCCGGAAGTCTCTTGGAGAGCAACCGCTATACCGTAAGGCTATAGAGGCGAGAGGATGTCATCTTGGCTACAATTTCTAATGGCGGCAGGTCACAGAGTCCAACCTCAATTCTTGATTCCCGATTTACATTTCTTTGCATTTCTTCATAGAATAGAAAAAGAATTGTCGTAAAGAGGGCAGATGGCCAATATTACCTTTGTCAATGAAAAAACGGAAGCGATCGCGGCGGATGGTGCAAACCTGCGGGAAAAAGCACTGGCAAGCGGGATCGATCTCTATACGCTAAAGGGAAAATTGATGAATTGCGGGGGATACGGTCAATGTGGAACTTGTATCGTCGAAATTGTGGAGGGAATGGAAAATCTGTCTGAACGGACAGAGGTGGAAAACCGCAAGCTCCGACGAAAACCTCCCAGTTATCGTTTAGCCTGTCAGACTTTGGTGAATGGTCCGGTCAGCATCAAAACCAAACCTTAAGAATTAACAGTGGGGAGTGAGTCGTTAACTTCCCCCTGGCTCAATAACCAATAACTGACAACCAATAATTAAACCGATCGAGCAAAATGAGATAATACCCTCAATGGCAGCGCTAATTTTTCTCCGCCATGAAAAATCTTCCTTTGCGTTTGGTGTTAATTATTCCTTTTGTTTTGCCAACAAGTGTTGCCGTCGGGTTAACCGGTTGGCTCTCCCTTCGTAATGGGCAAAAAGCCGTCAATGAAGTGGCCGGACACCTCCGACAGGAAATCACCCAGCGCATTGAAGAGCGTTTGCTCTCTTACTTGTCCGTACCGCGATCGGCCAATGCGTTAAATGCTCGAGGGATTTCCTTTGGCGGTATCGAGTCCATCCGCGATCGCTCCTTAGAACGCCAAATGTGGAATCAACTGCAAGTTTTTCCCGCCTTAACAGCTAGTTATTTTGGCAGTGTCGAAGGAGATTATCTTTCTACCAAACGCCAAGGCAAAGACAATTTTTCCTTGGGCATTCGCGATCCCCAGCAAGATGAAATAACCCGCCGCTATAATCTTGACAAGAACGGCGATCGCGCCCAACTCGATCGCCTTTTTCCCAATTTCGATCCCCGTCAGCGACCGTGGTACGATACCGCCGTCCGAGCCGGAAGGAGCGCTTGGAGTCCCATTTACCCAGACTATACCTCAGAAGATTTAGCGATTACGGCAGTCCATCCCCTCTACGATAGCCAAGGGCGCTTGCAAGGAGTTTTGGGGAGCGATATTCTCTTCACCGGCTTTCGCGAATTTCTCCAGAAAATGGAAGTCGGGAAATCGGGGAGTGTTTTTGTTCTCGAACGAACGGGAGAATTAATTGCCACATCACAAGAAACCTCCCTGTTCCTCGTCGAAGAAGAACGCTCTCACCGTATTCGAGCTAATCGCGCTCCTGACGATCTCATTCGTTTAACTACCCGTCACTTGCAAGAGCGATTGGGAAGTTTACAAAACTTACAAAACGCGCAGCAGTTTAACTTTTCCTTAAACGGTCGCGGTCAATTTGTCCAAGTAACTCCCCTACAAGATGATGCAGGTTTAGACTTACTCATTGTCGTCGTCATCCCCGAAAGCGATTTTATGGGGCAAATTCAAGTGAATACCCGCCAAACTATCGCTTGGTGTATTTTGGCCTTAGTCCTCTCCTCTGGGGCGGTTATTGTAACTGCTCGCTGGATTTCTCGCCCGATCCTGAAACTCGCCGCAGCCAGCCGGCAATTTACCCAGCTTTCAGACTTGGAGATATTAGCCCTCAACGATCGCAATATTTCTGCTACTGCCATTACCTCCCTAAACGCCTCAAATATTCGAGAATTGAGGATTTTAGGACGCTCTTTCGAGCAAATGTTACGGAAATTGCAGGGAGTTCTCAAAACCCTCTCGGTAACGAATGCCCAGCAAGAAAAAATCGTGCGGCAGCGAACGGTAGAATTAGAAGAAAATCATCGAAAATTACAAGAACGAGATGAGATTTTAGTAATGTTGGCTAAAACACAATCTCTCTATCGGGGAGATTTGCACGCCGCTTTTGCTGCCATTAGCCAAAAAACGGCTCAAACCCTTGAAGTGGAACGAGTCAGTATTTGGCTGCTCGATGAAAAAGAAGGAGTGATGCGCTGTGAAGAAATTTTTCAAGGAACACTTGCCAGTCACCAGTCACCAGTCACCAGTCACCAGTCACCAGTCACCAGTCACCAGT